>JAQTRU010000018.1 GCA_028711655.1 Patescibacteria group bacterium | reverse complement strand
AGGATAAACGCCTCGGCTCCGCGCGGAATTAACCGGGCTGAATATTATATTGACGGCAATTTAATAGCGACAAACAATTCCTTCCCTTTTAACTTGGAAAAAGATATTGGTTTTTTAAAAAACGGATTTCACAACTTAAAAGTGCGGGTTTGCGATGATATAGATAATTGTTCTGAACAATCATTTGAATTTAATCTTATTTTAGACGGAGAAAACCGGGTATCCAACGATATAAATATTTCCTGGCTCAAACCCGCTAACGGCGACTCTATTAACAGGGTTAATTTCCCGGTGAATATAGAAATAAAAACCAGCAATCCGATTCAAACTGCCAGAATAGATGTGTTTTTGCAAAGCGAAAAAAGCGAGCCCGCGCTTATCGCCAGCTTGGGCCCGATTGAAAACGAAATCGCTTCCGGCAACTGGAAAGCGGTTCCTACCCCCGGCGCTTATAAATTATATGGTGAAGCCCATTCTTGGAGCGGCCAAATTAAAAAAAGCGAAGAAATCACGGTCATGATTGGTAATTAAATAATATAAAAATAACCTGCCTACCGGCAGGCAGGAACAATAAAATACAAAAATCGCCAGCCACCTCGCTGGCGATTTTTGTATGCTTTTTTTATATTATCTTTTTATTTTATTTTTATATTTACTGCTTAATCGGCATGATAATATACAAATAATCTTTTTCGCCTTCTGGTTGAAGAAGGCAGGGGGTATTATTGTCAATTATCCCTATCTTCACATTCTCGCCGTCTATATTGTTGAGCCCGTCAAGCAAATATCTATAATTTATAACGACGCCATTATCTTCGCCTCGGCTGTTTGCTTCCAGTTTAATAACGCTTTCGCCGGTTTGATCGGAAGCTGAAGAAATTACCATCTGTTTTTTATCTTTGGGAAAATCAAGGTTAACATCATTAATGCTGGTTTTGGAAAAAAGGGAGGAAGCTTTTATGGCCCTAACCAATTCCGCCCGGTTAACCAGGGCCGTGGTTTTAGGAGTGGTGGGAATGATTTGTTTATAATCCGGATATTGCCCTTCGATTAGGCGGGAAATAAGCTCGGTTGATTTAACGGTAAATAAAATTTGGTTATCGGAAATATAAAATTTTATTTCTTCATCGTCTCCGCCCATATCTCCGTTTTCTTTCAAGCCGGACAATATTCTAATTAATTCTTGGAGGGTTCTGGCCGGAATAATTATACTCCGCTCTTCCCCGGGTCCATTTTTTAAACCAATCTCCCTTTCAGAAAGGCGATAACTGTCGGTTGCGGCCAAAATTAGTTTGTTGCCGCGAAAATTAAAAAACACTCCGGATAACTCCAGCCTGGTTTCTGAAGTGGAAACGGCAAAAACCACTTGAGCCAAAGCTTTTTTAAACTCACCCACCCCCGCGCTATAAAAATTGTCTCTATCAACCGACGGTATTAGAGGATACTCATCAACCGGCTGACCCTTGATTTTGGTTTTATAATTCTCGCACTCTATCACCAGGTTGCTTTCCCTTCTCTCAACATCCACCTTTTTATTTGGCAAAAGGGCAACGTAATCAGCTATCACTCTGGAGTCAACCGTGAAAGACCCTTCTTTCTCTATTTTTCCCCGCATGCTATGGACTATGCCCATTTCCAGGTTGGTGCTTATTAATTTTATATTTCCTTCTTTAGCTTCCATCATTACGTTGTTCAAAATGGGTAGGTTTATATTTTTTCCGGTTATGTGGCTTACTATAAAAAGGGCGGAGTTTAAATTTTCTTTTAAAATAGAAAATTTCATATTTTTAATTATGCTTAATTATAATTAAAATTTATATATTATATAGGGTGGTAATAATAAGGGGGTTGATAACTTTTGTTTTGTTGGGATTTTTTTGTTTTTGTTCTTGTTTTTTGAGATTTTTTTATTAATAACCTGTTGGTATGTTATAAAAAGAAGTGGGTAAATTTTAGTTAAATTGTGTTTAATTTTTTTTTCTTCCGACTTATCAACAAATAATTAAATCAAATTAAGATTATATCAACAGGATTTGTTCGGTGTTTTTTGGGTTGTTTACAAAAAAGGATTTGTGGGTTTTTACAAACAATTATTGCGAAGAATTTGTTTTATTGATTCCACCTCTTGTTTTACTTTCTCATTCCCCTCCTCTTTTATTTCCCTTAAGATTTTGTTGTAGGCGTGCATAGCCGTGGTGTGATCCCGCCCTCCCAGTTCTTGGCCGATGGTTGGATAAGAGGTGTTTATTTCTTCGCGCATTAGAAAAATTGTGATTTGCCTTGGCCAAACCAGCTCTTTTCTTCTTCCCTTGCCTGTTAAATCCTTTGGGTTTAGGCTATAAAACTTAGAAACAGCCTCCAAAATATCTTTGGGAGAGAGAGATTTTAATTGAACGTTAGCCATTAGATCATTTAAAATAGCTTTGGTGCTCTCTATGGTTGGGGTGGTGTTGTTAAATTCGTGGTAGGCGATTATTCGGTTTAAAGCCCCCTCCAGTTCCCTGATGTTGTTAAAAATATTGTTGGCGATATAGTCCAATATCTCTTCGTTTAGAGAATAATTTTTCTCTCGGCATTTCTTTGCCAAAATGGCCAGCCGGGTTTCTATGTTGGGCTGGATAATATAGGCAATCATACCCCATTCAAACCGAGAAAGGAGCTTTTTTTCCATGGCCTGGATGGATTTTGGCGGCCTGTCAGAAGTAATCACTATTTGCTTGTTGGTTTGGTGGAGTTCGTTAAAGGTGTGAAAAAATTCTTCTTGGGTTCCGTCTTTGCCGCCCATAAATTGAATATCATCAATCAAAAGTAAGTCCACATTCCGATAACAATCTTTAAATTCCTTGGCTCCGCCGCTGCGGACGGCCTGAATGTAGTCATTGGCGAATTTTTCACTGGTAACATAGAGGATTTTGTCGGTGTTTTTTGAAACTTCGTGCCCAATAGCTTGGAGGAGGTGGGTTTTCCCCAAGCCAACTCCGCCGTAAATGAAAAGCGGGTTATAGGCCTTGCCCGGATTGGCGGCAACAGCCTGGCAGGCGGCGTGAGCCAATTCATTGCCTTTGCCGACTATAAAATTTTCAAAAACGTAGCGGGAATTTAAGCCAAAACGGTTACGGGTTGTTTTTTCCTCGGTTGCGTCTTCATCTTTTTTTATTTTAATTTTTTTCAGGATGCTATCCACGGAACTGGATTTTTTCATTTCCACCTTATAGAATATTTTTTTGACTTTTTTGTTTGTGATATTTTCCAGGGCGGTAGAGATTTCTTTGTGGTATTTTTTTTCCAGCCAAGCCTTGGTAAAAGTGTTGGGCACGCAGATTACAACCTGCTCCTCGTCAATAAGAGAGATGAAAGTATTTTTGAACCAGGTGGTGAAGTTGGCTTTAGACAGGCTTAATTCTATTTCTCCCAAAACCGCCTGCCAAACTTGCTCATTATTCATAAAACAAGAAGTATTATTTGTTCCGCGTCTTTGAGCCGGGACCTTAGGCCTGCCAAAAGAGATGCGGGGTTTGTTATGGGAATAATTATAACAGGTAAAATTTAATAAAGAAACCTTTGCCAATGTTTATAAATTGTTGATAAGAGGTGGAAAAGAAATTAAAAGGTTTTATCCCCTTTAATAGGGGTGAAACATGGAGTTTTTTGAAGTTGACCAAAATTGGGAAATATGATATGTTAAGATAGTAATAAAAATATTTTAAAAAAGCAAGAGTTAATTTTTTTTAATAATTCCGTTAAATTTACCTTGTGATAATTTGGCGGTGCAAGCAGATATGCCAAAAAGAACTTATCAACCAAATCAGAGAAGGGCCAAAAAAAAGCATGGATTCAGAAAGAGAATGGCCAGTAAGTGCGGGCGCAAAGTTTTAGCCAATCGCCGGACAAAAAAAAGGAAGAAACTTTCCAAATAATTTTTTCAAAACCAAAAACCGCGCCGATTTAGAGACAGGAGCGGTTTCTGTTTATTCCGGTATTTTTAAAAATACTCCCCTGCCGCAAGCATTGGGGCAAAAATCGGGGCGGATAGCGCCGATAAAAGGCGCGGGATTTATGCTAAAAAAAGAAAATAAACTAAAAAAAGACAAGGAATTTGATAATGTTTTTAAAAACGGTCGTTCCTGTTTCCACAAAAATTTAGGCGTAAAATTCGTTGGCAATGGTCTGAAATTAAGCCGTTTTGGGATTTTGGTGAGCAATAAAATCAGCAAAAAAGCCGTGGAGCGCAATCGGATCAAAAGGCGGATAAGGGCGATAATAAGGCTGGAAATTGATAAAATCAAAGAGGGTTGTGATGTCGTGGTTATTGCCTTGCCGCCGATATTGGACAGCGCTTACGAAGAAATAGGCGCGGCAATAAAACATAGTTTTAAAAAATTGGGGTTATATAGATAAAATATGTTGGATTTTAAATATTATCCCCGTTTTATCGCCATAAAAATAATAAAGATATACCAAAAAACCCTGTCTTTTGACCATGGTTTGCTAAAAATTTTTCGCCCTTATGGATATTGCCGTTTCCGGCCCACCTGCTCTGACTACGCCATTGCCGCTATAGAAAAATATGGTTTTATAAGGGGCGGTTTCAAATCCCTTTGGCGGATAATGCGTTGCAATCCCTGGAACAAAGGGGGATGGGACCCTCTCGCGTAACGCGTAACACATAACACATAACGCGTAACGCTTTAATATTAGTCGCATGATGATGTAGCTAAATAACGCAGCAATGAGCGTTATGCGTTACGCGTTATGCGTTATGTGAACGCATGTCTTACATTTTTCAAGTTGTTTTTTATCAACCAATCTTAAATTTACTGATTTTTCTTTATAATATTGTTCCCGGGAATGATTTGGGCTTAGCCATTATTTTGCTTACAGTTATTATAAAATTGGTTCTTTTGCCCCTTTCCAAACAATCAATCAAGTCGCAGAAGTCTTTACAGGATCTTCAGCCAAAAATTGACGAGATAAAGAAAAAATACGCCGACAAAAAGGAAGAACAGGGCCGGGCCATGCTTGAACTCTATAAGGAAAACAAAGTTAATCCTTTTTCTTCCTGTTTGCCCCTACTGATTCAATTGCCTTTTTTATGGGCGGTTTTTAGGGTTTTTCGCGATGGTTTGGCTGGCGATTCTTTGAATTTGGTTTATTCTTTCATCGGCCGGCCGGAGTCAATAAACAATTTGTCTTTGGGTTTTATTGATTTGGCCAAGCCCAATGTTTATTTGGCTGTTTTGGCCGGCTTAGCCCAGTTTTGGCAGGCGAAAATGATGATTACCAAGAAGCCGCCCGTAAAAAACGGGGGGGCCAGGGATGAAAACATGATGGCGACGATGAACAAGCAAATGCTTTATTTTATGCCTATTTTTACGGTTTTTATCGGCCTTACCTTCCCCGGCGGACTTACCCTGTATTGGTTTGTAACCACTCTTTTCTCCGGCCTTCAACAATTATACATTTTCAAAAAAAAAGAAAATAAAAATCAAGGCGATATTATTGAGGGTCAGATTGTTAAATAATTTTTTTCGTTTTTATTTTTTATGATTGGCGTTTTTGACTCCGGTTTCGGGGGCTTAACAATTTTAAAAGCATTTTTGGGCCGGTTGCCCGCTTATGACTATATTTATTTGGGCGACAGCGCCCGGGCTCCGTATGGCAACAAATCGCCCGAGTTAATTTATAAATACACCGAAGAAGCGGTGGATTTTTTATTTAAAAAGGGCTGCGAGCTGATAGTTGTCGCCTGTAATACGGTTTCGGCCGAAGCTCTAAGGCAAATTCAGCAGAAATGGCTGCCGGGGAATTATTCAACGGGCAGGGTTTTGGGCATTATCATTCCGATTGCCGAGGCGGTCGCGGAAGAAGTGAAAAAATCTCCGAAAAGAAACCGAGTAGGCATTATCGGCACGCGTTCCACAATTTCCTCCGGCGCTTATAATCGGGAACTGGAGAAATTGTCCTTTGATCTGGAAATTTTAAGCCAAGCCTGTCCCCTGCTCGTGCCTTTGGTGGAAGAGGGCTGGACAAAGAACCGTGAAACTAAAATGATTTTGCGGCATTATTTGCGGCCTCTTAAATTAAAAAAAATTGATTATTTGATTTTGGGCTGCACTCATTATCCCATTCTTTTCCAAGATATAAAAAAAGCGATGGGCAAGCGCTGTCTCGTCTTTGACTCGCCCAAATTTGTGGCCGAGAAGCTGGAAGATTATTTAAAAAGGCATCCGGAAATTGAAGGAAAAATCGGGAGAAATAAAAAAAGGATTTTTTATACCACGGATGACCCGCAAAGGTTTAAAGATTTGGGAGAAAAATTTTTAGGGCAGGAGATGAAAAAAATAGAAAAAGTTAATCTGTAATAATTTCCGTAATAAAATGAAGGCGAGATTCGCTAATCTCGCCTTCATTTTTAATAGGTATTGTTTTTACGCTTGCCAAAGTCCGTGCAGATTGCAATAAGCCCTGGCCTTTATATCTCCCGCCTCAACGCAGAATTCGGCTTCCGGTTTATCCCCCGGCTTTAGGAATTTTTTATGGGACTCCCCGTCGGCAATTATTTCTATCCATTCGATATAATGCGCTTCTTCCATGGGATGAGGAACAGATCCGATTTTTATTTTTTGTACAGACGCATGATTATGCGTCTCTACATCTTTATTGGTTTTTTCAATAACCGGCGCATGCTTTTCCTCCATAGCTTTAGCGTCGGAGGATTTTTCTTTAGCCGCGTCAACCGTGTTGGGATTCTGCAGAACCATGGGCTGCCCGCAGCAAACTAATTGCCCGACTCCGGTATGGACCATTTCCACGATATTGCCGCAGACATTGCATTTATAGACTTCGTTTAATTTTGTCATATTTTTTATTATTACCCCCTTAATAAAGGGGGCTAGGGGGATTTATTATTCCGTCGTTTTCCCGTCAAATTCCGCTTCATTGGCCTCGGCTTCGGCCTTGGTGGCGCGCACAATTTTGTCCTGGTGGTGAGCCGGAGAATAAATAGTGTAGAGCTTTAGTTCTTCGGTGGCGGAAACGTTAATGATATTGTGCTGGGCGCCGGCCGGCACAACAATGGCTGATCCATCTTCTAGGCTGTATTCGTTCCCGTCAATAATGCACTTTCCCTGCCCTTTCTCAAAACGGAAGAACTGGTCGTTTTCTTCGTGCACTTCCATGCCGATTTCCTCTCCTGGAGCCAGAGACATGAGCACTAATTGGCTGTGCTTGCCGGTGTAAAGCACTTGGCGGAAGTTTTTATTGGCCAAAGTGTCTTTTTCAATGTTGGTGTTAAAACCTTTCATAGATTTTTTAGTTAATTATTATTTTTAAATATTTGTATTTTTCCATGTTTTTTCTGGATCAGGAAGGGCGGCGTAATCCCGCTTAAATTTTTCCAACAATTCTTTTGGAATTTTCTTTTCTCCGGTCGGCCGCCACTTTCCGTCACTATCCTGGGCTATCCCGGTGTAGGTATAGGTACCGTCAGGATTTAATTTTGCTGAATCAATTATGCTTTTTAAAGTTAATCTTTTTTCCCTGTAACCCGAAGCATAATGGGCAACCCCGTCTATGTTAAAACCGTGATAATCTTGATTCCTGTCCGATTTCATCCGCCTGTATTCTTCCCTTTTCTGTAACGCCTGATAAAATCTTTTTGCGTCTTCAATAGAAGCAAAATTAGTAACAAACCGGGTGGTTTCGCTATCTTGGCGTAAATCAATTTGATGAGTTTTTTGAGTATCAAGATGTTTAAAGGCGATTGGAATTTTTTCACTTTCAGCTATGGCGAAGGCCAAATTGCGGAGCTCTTCCATATTATTAAGCGGTATATCAAAATAGATTCTTTCCTTTCCCCACTCTAATTTTCCCGATTCTTTAAGTTTTTTTGCAGCTGTATTTCCGTATTCATACCAAAAAACTCCAACATCAGTTTCCCCGTTTTTGACTCTGAATTCACCATAATCTTTTTTTTCTAATCCTTCCGGATTTTTTTGTTCGGAGGTGCCAGTTTTGGTGTCGCTCGCTTCTCCTTGTTCCCGATCTGAACTCTCGGCAATTTCTTGCCTGACTTTTTCCAGTTCTCCCCGGTCTTTTTTCGCTTGCACCCTTTTCATCTCTTCCCAGGATTCTTCCCTTTCTCTTCCGTATTCTTCCGGCGTTTCGCCGATAAGCATAGCCCGTCCAGTCATATATATTTCTTTTTCCGCTTCCCCTATGTCTTTTTCGGAAATATTTTGCGTTTTCTCTTCCTCTGGTTGAGTTGTTTTTATATTTTCAAAATCCATAAATTTTGTTTCGTCGCTGTTTTTGGGAAAACTGCGAAAAGGAAATTTATTATTTTTAATTTATCGACTGAAAAAAATCGCAATGCGCGGCCAGAGGCACTTCGCATTTGCCTTCAAGGCAGTAATACTTTCCGTCTTCTCCCTGAACTAAACTTGTGCAATTTTGGCACTGCGTTTTTTCATCATACCAATTTTCTTTGTAGTCAGCTTCTATTTCGTGCGACATATATTTTGCCTTTGGATAAAGGTGTTAAAAATTTTTTTCGGCTCTACGCGGAGCAAGAAGCTGACGGCAGAGATTTTCTCTCCTCGTCATCCCGGCCCGCGAGCCGGGATCCATAGTTTAGCGGCACGAATATTTTATTTCGGCACAATTTTAGCAAGCCAAAGTTCCTACGATTTAACCCTGAATTCCCTCCCCGTTTTCACGGGGACTAAAGGCCGTGGGAATGACGAAAAAGAAAAGGTTAAGTTATTATTTTCAGTGCGAATTATCGACTCGCTACCATGTGAATTAATTGAATAAATTTCGCCTAAATTTGACTATTATCCAACCTTATTTATTTTCTAAATCCTAAAAATTCTTAATTCTTAAATCTTAAATCTAGAATCGTCGTTCTTTCCCCACAATCACATTCAAACTCCGGTTAACGCTGATTTCGGCCGGGGTCGGGACTTCTACGGCATTATCCAAAACAAGAGGATATTTTTGGTTTATAATCGTTAATTTTTTCAAAGAAAAAAAGCTTTGATTGGCGGTTGGCCTTAATTTAGTGAGTTTTCTTCCTCCTTTGGTTTTTATATAGAGTTCCAAAATTCCGTCCTTGGGATTGGGTTTTGTTTTCTCGGGCAAGTCGGAAAAGGTGGAAAGATTTATAATATTTATTTCGCCCGGCTCCATAATTTCTATGGAGTAATCTTTCCCGATTTCCAAAGTCGTGCCCTGGCTGGCAATTTGAGCCTGCGAGACAAAATAATTGTTTCCGGCTTGGGCAATATCCAGTTTTTCAATCCTGCGGGCGGAGAGGACGTCTCCGGCTTCTTCTTCCCGGCCAATACCCAAAGTTTCGGCAATAGAGTTGCCGAGATTGCCTATCGGAATAATGCCCAAAGGAGTTTCCGCTATCATTTGGTTGTTGATTTCCGCGCTTGCTATGGCATTGATTATTTTGTGGACGGTTTTGTCATTGCCAACCGCGATTATGGTTTTGGCTCCCCTTTTTATTTCATTCTCCACGGCTTCGTTGATGTTCCGCAGGAGCCCTAAGCGGATAATTTTTCCGTTCAGGCCCAAATCCGTAATTCTGGTTTCAACGCGCGCTAAGGCATTATCGTATTTTTTTGTATTTACGTATTCATCGTAAATGTAAATATGCATAATCCAAAACTAAAAACTAAAAATGAAAAACTAAAAACTTTTTTGAGTTTTTAGTTTAACTTTTTGTCTCGTCTTTTCTTTCCGGGAGCATGGTGCATTTGCCGTTTAAGATCGCTCCCCTTTCCACGGACAAAGAGGAACATTCAATATCCCCAAAGATTTTACCGGTGGCGGCGACTTCCATATACTTTTTAATTTTTATGTTCCCGGTTACCTCGCCGCCGATTCTGGCTTCCCGCGCTTCAACGCTGGCGGCGATTTTGGCCTTGTCTCCGATAAAAACATCGCCGTTGGTTTTCAGGCTTCCTTCCAGGATTCCCTCCACGACTATGTTGCCCTGGCCGTTAAAATTGCCCTTAACCCTTATTGACGGCCCGATAATGGTTTCCACCTCCTTTATTTTTTCTTTTTCGTCCTGTGATTTAAACATAGTTTTTGGGCAGGCAAATCTCCCCTTTGCCGAGTTTATTTGCCTTTTAAAATTATCATTTTAAGATCCTCCTCAAGAGGCTGTTGCCGAATGCTATTTCTACTGCAATTCACAATTTTGTAACGAAAGCGCATTAGGCAACAGCCTCCAATTAATTGTAGGTTAATAGAGGGGGTTTGTCAAAAAGAAAAATATAGGGTAAGATAATATTTAGAGTGTGGATTTCCAATTTACCCCGTTAGAAACGTGTTGTTTCCCAGCGGCTTTTTGTTGCTAACTGCGATAAAATATTATATACCTTTTGACTTAGTCAAAGGTATTTTTCTAACCCCGTTAGAAATAAATTTCTAAGCGGGGCTAACAGGGCAGGTTCATTTTTTATTTTTAGGCAATTTTGTTTTTATATAGCTCTTGCGGCCCGGCGCGCCTGCTCTTGTAGTTCAATGGATAGAACAAGGGACTCCTAAGCCCTAGACGCAGGTTCGATTCCTGCCAAGAGCACAAAGACAGAGTTCAGTATATTTAGAATAGTAAAGTCCACGTTCTTGTAGACTTAAGTCGTGTCTTGGTGATGTTTTATTAGTTTTTTATCTAATATTAGCCAAAAAAGTTAATTTAACCTATAAAATAGTTTTACATAGAACAAAAAGTTTTGAGTATTTGGCTTTTGGAAATTGGGGTTTATTTGGAATTTGAGATTTGAAATTTGAATTTTAATATATCGGGCCCTTAGTTCAGCTGGTAGAATGCTTCCATGGCATGGAAGAGGTCAGGAGTTCGAGTCTCCTAGGGTCCACCCTTTCGAATTTCAGATTTTAGATTGTAGATTTTAGATTGTAGATTATTTATCTATGAGGCAGGACTTGAAATTTTGGTTAGTATTAGATAAAAGTTCTTTGTAGAACATTTAAAGTATTGAAGAGAGGGAAGCGGAGATGAACCAGAAATATAGGAAAAGGCTTGATATGGTTGCCAATATTGGCATGGCATTTTTTGGCCTGTTAGCGATTATCCTTGTTTCCTTGAAAAATCCTTTTGGTTTTGTTTTTGGATTATTATCCCAGCCGTTTTTCTTTTTGTGTTCAATCCTGCACCGGCAATGGGGCCTTTTTATTGTAAATGTTGTTTATACGATTAGTTGGATTTTTGGCATTTATATGTGGTTTTTTAGATGAGATCCGCCAGATATTGTTTTCCGGCGGATTTTTGTTTTTCGTAGAACATTGCTACTTATGTCATTGTGAGGATCTTGCCTGCGGCAAGAGACGAAGCAATCTCTGGTCCCGAGCGCTTTACCCCGCGCAAAAAAAGCCTCTGATGAAGTCGGAAGTGTAATAAATTTCGCACCTTTCTTTAAGACATTAAACCTTAAAGAAAGGACCCATTCCTTATCCTCTCACCAAACCGTCCCAAAACTCAAAATTCGTCATTTATAACTCGGTTTGACCGGGTAAAAAACTTATAACATTGGCCAAATTCGTGGAACTAGATTTCTCGAACAGTCTGTATTCGGGAAAGTTGCGGAATAAATTGTCGCGGCCCCGCGCTTATTGAAATCCGAGATATCCCCCCGTAGATGAGGGGTGGGCGACATATTTTTTGCGGGAATTTATCGCTTTGCTAGAGATTGCTTTGTTAGTCGTCCCGAAGGCTCGGGACTCCTTCCTTGCAATGACACCGGAGGAGACAGGGGACTTAGTTGCCTTTTTGGCAGCTAAGTTCCAAAACTTTCTATTTTTGATAATATAATTAAGACTTTAGTCCACAATTTTGTAGACTTAAGTCATTTTTTATAATTTGGGGATAAGTCCACGTTTTAGTGGACTTTTCTTTCTATTTTTGCTAATATTAGCTAAGATTATAGTAGTGGATAACTTGGGGAAAGAATAATTTAGACTTGACAAATAATAAAAATTTTGATATTATATAATGTTTATTAGCACTTTTTAAATAAACATTAAACCTTGTTTAAAAAGCGCGGAATTTATTTGCGCATCCACCTTAAATAACCGGAGAAGAGGTGATAAAGATGATAGCAAGAGACACTCTTACGGACGGGCCGGCGATCTCCTGGCTTAATGAAAAATGCCGGGCCTATATTCTTTGGTTTAATCTTTACACCTTTGTGGTGTGGGCGCTCCTGTTAGCGGAGTTTTTTACCAAAGCCAAACTGGCAACTCTGCCTGGAGGTTTGATGGCGATTTATCTGACCTTTCTGACTGCCTATACCGGGCAGAAAGAATTGGCTAGGTGGAAGCTGGGGCATAACCACAAGCGGCTTTGGGGAGAGATTTGGGTTTATATCTGGCTGTTTACCGGGCTTCTCGTCTTCGGGTTTAATGCCTTTAGGCCTGATTTCAAAACCCCGACCGCGGACCTGGTCACCATCATTTCCACCACCTTGGTTTATTTCACTGGCACAGAATATTCAAAAAAGGCTTATCGGGAAAAAAATCCGAAATAAAAATCGGAATAACCGCCTGCCTTAAACCCCCGAGGGATTTTCTCTCGGGGGTTTTTCTTGCCTAAAAATATAAAAAACTATACAATGGTTTATATTAAATATTAATTAATTTTTTTATGTACGATACGATAATCATCGGTTCCGGGCCGGCCGGAATGACCGCGGCCATCTATGCCGCCAGGCGGGAAATGAAAGCTTTGATAATCGGGAAAGAATTGGGCGGGCAAATGGTTTGGGCGTCGGAGATTGAAAATTATCCCGGTTTTAAAAAAATCGGCAATTACGATTTGATTATTAAAATGCAGGAGCAAGTCAAGGGCTTGGGAGTGGAAATCAAAACCAGCGAGGTAAAAAAAATAGAGAAGGGAGATGATGGAATTTTCATTTTGCATACCGGCAAAGAGGATTATAGAGCCAGAACCGTCATTATCGCCATGGGCTTGTCTCCGCGGCGCTTAGCCATTCCCGGGGAAGAAGAGTTTAACGGCAAGGGCGTGTCTTATTGCGCTAATTGCGACGGACCATTTTATAAAGACAAGATAGTGGCAGTGATAGGGGGGGGAAATGCCGCCTTGGATGCGGCTGAGGTAATGTCAAAGATTGCCAAAAAAGTTTATCTTATCCATCGCCGAGAAGAATTCAAGGCCTTTGAATCCCTAGTTAAAGATGTCCAGGAGAGAGAAAATATAGAACTTTTTTTAAATTTTGATTCAAAAGAAATTTTTGGCAAAGACAGAGTGGAAAAAATAAAAGTGTTAGACAACAAAACACAGAAAGAAAAAGAGTTGGAAATAGATGGAATTTTTGTTGAGGTCGGCCGAGTCGCCCATACGGATTTGGTGGCGGAGTTGGCGGAACGGGACGCCGGCGGCCAGATAGTTGTTGATGAAAAACAAGGAACAAAAACGCCCGGGCTCTTTGCGGCCGGGGATGTTACCAATAGGAGCGAATTTAAGCAGATCACTATCGCTTTAGGCGAGGGCACAATCGCCGCCTTAGCCGCCTATCAGTATTTGCAGTTAAAGGAAGGGGAAAAATAATAAAATAATATCACCGCCTAAGCGGGACGGGTAAAAATAAAATAACAAAATGAAAAGGAAGGAAAAATTTATAAATTTTTCCTTCCTTTGTGTTATAATTGAGATATGAGCACTATCATTTTGCATCGAAATTCGCAGAAGCGTTTTTATGGACCAAATAAAATTTATTTTATCACGACCAATACGGATAACCGATTTCCATTTTTTAAAGAGGATTTATTTTGTGAATTATTTATAGACAATTTAAAAATTTGTAAAAAGATAAAAGATTTTAAATTATACGGATTTATTGTGATTCCCGACCATATTCATTTATTATTAGAGCCGATTGGGAAATTTAATATTTCCCAAACAATGCAATTTTTAAAACGGCATTTTTCACGAAACGCAAATTTTATTTTAAATAATTATAATAACAATGAGGGTGAGGTTTGTTACGAAGAAGGCGAGATTGGCCAATCTCGCCTTCAGGAGAAATATAAAATTTTTGAAAATATAATTAATGAACATGATAAAAAATTAAAAGAGATTAAAAATAAATTTTTACAAAAAAATTTTAATGATAAATTTATAGGTTATGAATTTAAATGGCAATCATCGTTTTATGATCATGTAATTCGCGATGAAGAAGATTTTTTTTAATCATCTTAATTATATTATTATAAATTGCGTTAAACATAAAGTATGTTATGATGAAAATCAGTATGAATGGTCATTTTTAAACCTCAAATACGAGGGTTTAATTGACGACAGTTTCGTTTAAGTTTATGTTAGATTTAGAACAAGAAAACAGGATATTTAATCAGGGTTATAAATTAATCGCCAGCCTGGACGAAGCCGGACGCGGGCCCTTAGCCGGACCGGTGGTGGCCGCCTGCGTGGCCTTGCCTTCGGAATTTGAAATTAATAACGAGAAATTGAAATTGGTGGCGGATTCTAAAAAATTAAGCGCTTCCCGCCGGGAAGAATTATTTTCGGTTATTGGCGAAGAATTTACCAGCGTGGGGATTGGCATTTGCGACAATGAAACCATTGATAAAATAAATATTTTTCAAGCCTCTTTTTTGGCCATGAAAAAAGCTCTGGGAGCGTTAAAAGAAAAACCGGATTTTGTTTTATTGGACGGCGGTTTTGAAATCCCCAACTATACGGGAAAGCAAAAAAACATAGTCAAGGGCGATAGTTTGATTTTTTCCATTGCCGCCGCTTCCATAATCGCTAAGGTAACCAGGGATAATTTAATGAAAAAGTTTCATGAAAAGTATCCGCAATACGGCTTTGACCAGCATAAGGGTTACGGCACCAAATTGCATCTTTATAATTTAAAAAAATACGGGCCCTGCCCGATTCATCGTTTTAGTTTTGGGCCGGTTAAAAATAATATAAAAATAAAATAATAAAATAACAAAACAAAGAGCCGGTTATTTTTTATATTATTTTATTATTTTATTATTTTGTTATTTTAACACCATGGCAAAAAAATTTTTACAATTGAAGAAGCAAAAAATATCGGCGAGTCCTTGGAAATTAAATGGGATAAATTTGATGTTGAGCAATTTCGGGCCGGGATGGACGTAGAAATGGAGCCTGGCTTAGCCGGCTTTCATACTAATATTACTGATGATGACTCAATGATAACCGGAAAAATTACCCTGGCGCGCCCTAATGAACTTCCAGATTATTATGCTCGGATGGAAAAGATGGAAAAAGAGGGCGAAAAATTTCAGGAAGGGAAGAAATAATATTTAGCACAAAAAGATAACCACGATAATTTAAGGGTTATTTTTTTATTGACGTTTGGAAAGAAATGTTATAAAGTAAACAAATAAAACAAATATGTTTAATTAACGCATTTAATCAGTTTTATCACAATGAATGTAACTGAATTGGCCAGAATTCTAAAAGTGAATCCGCAGGAACTGCGCGACCTTTTGCCGCAGTTCGGTTTTCATATTGGCCAAAAAGCCATAAAAATTGATAATCGCACCGCCCAGAAAATCATAAAAGAATGGCCAAAATTAATTAAGCAGCTGGAGGAGTGGAAAAAGGCGGAGGCGGAAGAAGGAACGGGAGAAGAAAATAAAGCGGAAGAAAAAAAAATAATTTCTGTCCCCAATTTTATCACAGTGCGGGATTTCGCCGCTTTAGCGCAAATTCCGGTTAATAAAGTTTTAGTTGAATTGATGAAAAACGGAATTTTCACTTCAATGAACGAAAAGATTGATTTTGACACAGCCGCTATTATCGGGGCGGATTTAAATTTGGAAGTTAAATTGAGCGGGGAGGGCGAGAGGAAAAGAGACGAAAAAAATAAATTGGAGGATATTTTGGGAAAAGAAGAGAAAAACAGAATGCAGGATCGGCCGCCGGTTATCGTGGTTATGGGCCATGTTGACCATGGCAAAACAAAATTATTGGACGCGATCAGAAAAACTGACGTGGTGGCAGGAGAAGCCGGAGGCATAACCCAGCATATCGGCGCTTATCAAGTAACGAGGAAAAATAAAGTTATTACTTTTATCGATACTCCCGGGCACGAAGCTTTTACCGCTATGCGCAGCCGCGGCGCTCGAGTGGCCGATATCGCCGTTTTGGTGGTGGCGGCCGATGATGGGGTTAAACCGCAAACGGTTGAGGCTTTTCGGATAATTGAAGCGGCCCGCATTCCTTTTGTGGTGGCCATAAACAAAGTTGACAAGCCGGAAGCGGACGCAAATAAAACCAAGCAGGAACTGGCTACCCAGCTTAATATCCAGCCCGAAGATTGGGGCGGGAAAATTATCTGCGCCCCGGTTTCGGCCAAGACCGGCCAGGGCGTAGAGGATTTGTTGGACATGATTTTACTCGTGGCGGAAATGGAATTGGATAGTATAAAAGCCAATCCGGATTCCCCAGCGGCCGGAACGGTCGTGGAGTCCCACGTTGATAAGGGCGCCGGGCCGGTGGCCACAATTTTAATCCAAAATGGGACATTACGGGTGGGTGACGGCCTTTGTTTCGGCAGCAATGCCTATGGAAAGGCGCGGGCCTTAAAAAATTATAAGAATGAAAGCATTGCCAAGGCGGGCCCCTCCACTCCGGCCATGGTTTTGGGCCTGAAAGTATCGCCGGCGGTGGGGGATATCCTGGAGGTTGGCCGGGGGGAAAGAATAAAAAATTTCCGTTCTTTGGAAGCGACAAGCAGGCGGGAAATGGGAAAAAATATCAAACAGCCGTCTGACGGCGAAGATAAATCCAAAAAAATTAATTTAATTTTAAAAAGCGATGTTTTGGGATCGGCCGAAGCCATTGAGGAGTCGTTGGCCAAAATAAGCGGCGAGAATATAAAAGTAAAAATTATCAGCAAGGGGCTTGGCAATATTACCGAGGGAGATGTAAAAAAAGCGGAAGATTCAGGGGCGCAGATTATCGGTTTTAATGTGAAGATTGCGCCTTCAATTGAAAATTTGATAAGAGAAAAAGAAATTAAAGCCAAAATTTTTAAAATAATTTACGATTTGACGGATTATATAAAAGAAGAGATGGAAAAATTAGTTGAGCCGGAAATAAGGCGAGTTGATTTGGGCCGGCTGAAAGTGCTGGCGATTTTTCGAACAGATTCTAATGGCCAGATTGTCGGAGGCAAGGTTCTGTCTGGTCGGATAGAGGCTGACAGCTTGGCGGAAGTGGTGAGCGGCGATGAAATCGTAGGTAAAGGCAGGGTAACCCGCTTGCAGCTTAATAAAAAAAACATTGATTCGGCGGAAGAGAACCAGGAGTGTGGCCTGCAATATGAAGGCAAGTCAACAATAAAGGAAGGCGACATCCTTCAATTTTATAAGACGGAAGAAGTGAAAGAAAAAATATAATCTGTTACAAATTACAAATCCTATACAAATATTACAAATTTTTATAAAAATGCATTTCTGGTATTTGTAAAATTTGTAATGAATTCGTAATTTGTAATATTTATTATGTCTAGGCCAGAACAAATCAATGAGTTGTTAAAAAGAAATATAGCCGACCTTATCAATAGGGAAATTTCTCTGGAGGGCGGCCTTATAACAGTTAGTTTTGTTGATTGCTCGCCGGATTTGGAAAGGGTAAAAATCGGAATTTCCGTTTTGCCGATTAACCTGTCGGGCACGGCCCTGAAAATTTTAAGGGGAAATTCAAGCTTATTTGCGGGAATTTTAAGAAAGAGAACCAGATTAAGGCATATTCCGAAATTTGACTGGGCGATTGATTCAACCGAAGAGAAAGCCGCCGAGATTGAAAAATTATTGGAGGAAATAAAAGAATTGTAAAGACGCATAATCATGCGTCTCTACGAAAAAAGAACCAAAAAGCAGACCCTTGCCTTTTTGGTTCTTTTTTGTTATGATAAAAAATCTTTCTACAAATACTACGAATTAGGGAATCCGAATTTATTATATGGATTTAGATAGGGCGATAACCGCTAAATTTTTGGAGGCTTTCCAAAAAATAAAAGAAGCGGAAAATATACTTTTGGTAACGCATGAGCGCGCTGACGGCGATGCGGTATCTTCGCTCTGCGCCCTGGTTGAGTTGTGCGAGAATTTAGGCAAAAAATATACGGCTTTCTGCCCGGGCGAGCCGATAAGCCAGTATTCATTTTTGCCCCATACGGAAAAAATTATTTTTGACAAAATGGCTTTTTCTTCGGCTAAGCCGCCGTTGGGCTTTAAAAATTTTACTTTAATTATTGCTCTGGACTGCGGCAGTTTGGAGAGGACCGGATTGCCGGAAGAAATAAAGGGGAGAAATTTTAATCAATTTTTCATTGAATTTGACCATCATTTAAAAAACGGCAACCGTTCGGATTTAGAAATAAGAAAACCGGAAGCCGTGGCCACAACCGAGATTCTTTATTATTTTTTTAAAGCCAACAAAATAAAAATAAACAAGAATTTTGCCAATTGCGTCTTAACCGGCATTTTAACGGATACGGGAAACTTTCTTTATTCTCCGACTTCGCAAAAATCAATCAACATCGCTTCCGAAATGATGCTTTGCGGAGCCAGATTTCCCCAAATAGTGAAAAACACCGTTCACAACAAGAGTTTGCCGGCTATGAAAGTTTGGGGCTTGGCTTTAAACAATTTAAAAATAAATAGGAAATATAATTTCGCTTTTTCCATTTTAACCCTTGATGAAATAGAAAAGTTTTCTTCAGAGGAGAATGAAGATATTTTCGATTCAATTTCGGGATTTTTAAGCAATTTATACGGCGTCAAAGGAGTTTTATTTTTACGGGAAGAAAAGGGGGGCCGGCTAAAAGGAAGCTTGCGCAGCGCCCATCCCAAAACGGATGTTTCCCGGCTGGCGAGCAAATTGGGCGGCGGCGGTCACGTCAAAGCTTCCGGATTTGTCTTGGAAGGAAAAATAGAAAAAGAAAATAATAACTGGAAAGTTGTATAAATCTGGGGGAAAAATGTTTTTTACTAAAGATGGTCTCCGTTTCATTGAAGAAAATGGCGTTTGGGTTTTTGAGCGGGAGCCGTTGCCAAGGGTAATTGCTACTGTGTCGCATGACGGATCGCCGAAAAAAGACTTTATTGGTTTGTTTAGGGAGAAAACGAAGGGCGTGTCTGTTCACGATTTGAATGTTTGGCCAATTGTTCGAGATATATTAACGGTTGTTCCAGTTGACGCGGTTCGCGGCATGATTCCCCGTTGTTTTCTTGATTATAATCGGGCGGAAAGAGAGGCGCTGGAAGATAGGCAATGGCTAGATTCTTATAACACCTATCACTCTTCTGTCGCCAGCTTGGCACGATGCATGATTGAACAGCACGGAGCAGGTAATTGTTTGCTCCTTGATTTTCACGGTTTTTCCGATCAACCCAGTTATGGCGAGTATGATGTAATTTTGGGCACAGGCAACCGCCTCACTGTTTTTTCCGAAATAGACAAACAATTGGCCGATTTTTTGCAATTCAGGGAATATCGGGTCTTTTTACCGCGGGAAAAACCAGTTGGTAGCGGCGAAGACAGGTTTAACGGTAATTTTATTATTCATTCTTATGCCGAGAAGTTTGGCCTTAACGCCATTCAAATTGAGATCTTTAAAACTTTCCGGACAAAGGAGGGGGAAGAAAGGGGCAAAAAACTAGCTAGCGATTTAAGTAATTTTTTGGCGGATAATTTTTTCCCCGCTGGCTGACGTTTATCTAAAAGGCGCGTGAATCTGAACGCGCCTTTTTTATTTATTTTTACCTGTCCCGCTTGCCCCGTAGCCGCGGTGGCCTCGGCGGTGATATTATTTTCTTTTTTTTTCCCGCCACTCCCCTATTTTTTTATGGTCCCCGGAAAGTAAAATTTTCGGCC
>JAQTRU010000017.1 GCA_028711655.1 Patescibacteria group bacterium | reverse complement strand
TTCCGTAATAAATCCCGGCGGGCTTGATTATGTGGTTCCCATCCATTACGGCGCAACCAGTTGTCCGATGGTAAACGCCGACGTTAATATCTTCCTTAACTCCCTGAATAAGTACAACGTAGGCGCCAAGCCTTTGGTTTATGAAGTGGGTGAAGAAAAAGACATTATGGGAATAAAGGTCACGTTCCTCGGCGGAGGCAGCTGGTTCTTCGTCACTCCCACCGGAACGAGATTCTTGATTGACCCGGCCATGCAATTTAACGCCCAGCTTCTTGAAAAATTCAAAGACATCTCCCAATTTGAAAGAATAGACATGATTCTTCTGACCCACGGCCATTTTGACCACATATCGGTAGAAGACATGCAGAAATGGACCAAGGCCTACGATCCAATCACGATTGCGCCTTACGAATTGGGGGTTTACCTTTCAGGTTATATTGAATCTCCAATTCTATCCATCAACGTCGGCGGCGGCATAACCGAAAGAGAATGGGGATTGACTTCTTTTGATCCGAAGAGATATGAGAGAATGAAAGATATGAAAATTCATTTGGTTCACGCTTTCCACAGTTCTGTGGCGACTCCTGCCGGAACCAGCGCTCATGCGGCTGATCAGTATATGCTGAAATAAAAAAAATTCCAGCCCCGCCTTTTCGCGAAGGGCGGGGCTGGAATTAAATAAATTTTAAACCCGATCAGGGAAAAGGTATGATAAAAAAATACTCCCTCTATAGCATTATTTTGGGCATATTTTTCATTTTAATTATAGGAGTTTTTATATCCATCTATTTTTCCGTGAATCAACACCGGGAAAATCTAACCAGAACATCCATTGATGAAAAAATAACCCTGGCTTCAAGCATAAACGAGATAACTTCTTCCACATTTTTGCTTTGGTTCTACCGAACGGCTTTGGTGGGCGAAGTGGAAAAGGTTTTTATCACGGAAATAGCCAAAGCCAAAGATATCCGCTACATCAAGGTGATTGATATAAACGGAATTATAAAACAAACCACTATAGAGGGGGAAGACGGGGAAATAAACGAAGACCCGGATATTAAAAAAGCGATTTCCAGCAAAAGAGTGATAATCAGAGATGAAACCCTGGGAAAAGAAAAATTAAAAACGATTATTTACCCGGGTTACAACGACCGGACTATCTGGATAAGTTTTTCTTTGGAAAACGTTGAAAATGTAATCCGGTCCATGGTTTTGCGCGAACTGGGAATCTTGGGAATATTATTGCTGGTTATCGTGTTTATCTTTATGGTGTTGCGCAATTCCATAATCAACCCCCTGAAAGAAATGACCCTGGCCTGCGAAGAAATCGGAAAAAATAACCTGGACATAAAAATCAAAACCGAATCAAAAACCGAAATTGGCGAACTGATAAGCACTTTCAATAAAATGATCGTGGATCTGAAAGAATCCAAAGCCGGCCTGGAAGAATCAAAAAAGGTCTTGGAGGTAAAGGTGGCCGCCAGAACCCGGGAATTGCGAGAATTAACAGAAAATTTAGAAAAAAAAGTTGAAGAAAGGACAAAACAGCTCCGGGAAAGAGTTGACGAATTAGAGGCGTTCCACCGGGTAACCGTCGGCCGGGAGACAAAAATGATTGAACTGAAAAGAAAAATCAGGGAGCTGGAGCAAAAAGCAAGGGGGTAAACTGAAATACGAAATAAATCCCGCCCACTCAATGACAATTTATAATTATTAAAAGGCGCTGCCGCCGGAAACGAAGCCGTCCGCCAGTTTCAAATATTCGCTATCGCAAACTTTTTTTAAAAATACGGACCAAAAATTTTTTATTTAAGTTAAAGGCAAATCATTATGCTTACGCCGAAAGAAATAAAAAATCTAGCGGAAAAACCGGGGCAAGTCAGAGGCGCTGTTTTTAGCACCGACGCCCAATATATTTTGGAAAAAAAGGGAGAGGAAGGGCTAAAAAAAGTGGAGGAAAAAACCGGGGAGTGGGGCCAGCCGATTGATTATAAAAAAATTAAAAATATGGAGTGGTATCCGGTGGGGCTTAGGGCTATTTCTTTATTGGCCGCCAAAGAAGTGTTCGGCTGGCAGGATAAAGAAATAGAAGATATGGGCTATTCCGCTCCCGCCCATTCATTTATAGTCAAATTATTAATGAAATACCTTCTGACCCTTGAACAAACCTATAAAAAAAGCCCCAGCTACTGGACAAAACATTATGATGTCGGGGAATTAAAGGTTCCCGAGTACAGCGAAGAAGGGAAATATCTGGTTCTGCAAATTTTTGATTTCAAAATTCATCCCATTCTTTGCTCCTACTATGTCGGCTATTTCCGCAAAATTGCCGAACTCGGGTCACGGCAAGAAGTAACCGATATTGAAAAAACCAAATGTTCTTTTCGGGGCGATTCTTGCCATGAATATGTTATAAAATGGAAATAAAAACCAATGGTTATGGCTGAAAAAAAATCTATCAAAGATGAACTTGAAGAAACCAAAGAAGATTTGGCTGATTTGGAAAAGTACATTGAAGAATTCTCCACTTTTTTGCCTTTGCCGGTCTGCACAGTCAACCCGGTAAAAAGGGTTATTGACGCCAACAAGGCTTTTGAGGCTATGACCCATTACGGATCCGCCGAAATAGTCGGCGAATTTTTAGGAAATATTTTTTTGAAAAAAGAAAAACTGGAAGAAACTCTGGAAAGAGCGAAGTTAAAAAAGGAGATTGCCACGGATGAACTGGTTTTAATTTCAAAACAAAAAAAAGAAATTTTGGTCAGGATATCCGCTTCCATAAGGCAGGATGAATTTGATAATTTTATCGGCTATTTTGTAAGCATAACCGACATCACCGAAACGAAAAAATTTCAGGGAAAGCTTGAGGAAGAAGTAAAAGCAAGAACAAAGGAGCTGGATGATTCAAGAAAATCTTTAATAAACATACTGGAAGACGTTGAGGACGAACGCAATAAAGCGGAAGAAGAAAAAGAAAAAACCCTGGCCCTGATATCCAGCTTTTCGACGCCGGTCATATTTCTAAACAGCCAAAATAAGCTTGCCCTGTTTAATCCGTCGGCCCGGGAGATTTTAAACATAAAAGACGGAGATTTGGACGCCGAAATATCCGAAAACAACAATTTTAGCCTGAATAATTTCACCGGCATAATCCACAATAAATTCAAAGTGGAAAAAATAGAGAAGGGGCGGGGTGATATTGACGAATATGCCAATTTGGAAGAAGTTACCGTTAAATACCGGGAGGGAGACCGGATATACAAAGTTACAACCGTTAAGGCGAAAGAAAAAGATGGCGATTACTTGGGTACTGTAAAGATTTTTTATGATACCACTCGCGAAAAAACGATTGACAGGCTAAAATCGGAATTTATTTCCATTGCCGCCCATCAGCTAAGGACTCCCCTATCCGCCATTAAATGGGTGATAAAAATGATACTTGACGGCGATGCGGGCAAATTGACCGTAGAACAGCAGGAATTATTGAGCAAGGGTTACGCCAGCAACGAGAGAATTATTAGGCTGGTCAACGACCTTTTGAACGTTTCCCGAATTGAAGAAGGCAAATTCGGGTTTGATTTCCAAAAAGAAAATTTTCAAAAAGTGATAGACGCAACTCTCGGAAACTTAGAGAATCTAATTGTTAAAAATCACCTGCAACTGGAAATCAAAAAGCCGAAACGCCTGCCGGAAGTATATTTTGACAAAGAAAGAATGGTCATGGTGATGCAAAATATATTGGATAATGCCATAAAATATACGCCCGAATACGGAAAAATAGAAATAAAAATTGAGGTTGACAAGCAATTTTTATATGTTAAAATTAAAGACCAGGGAGTGGGAATTCCTAAAAAAGACCAGGAAAAACTGTTCACAAAATTTTTCAGGGCGACTAACGCCGTCAGACTGGAAACCGAAGGTTCGGGTTTGGGGCTGTTTATCGTCAAAAACATTATTGAAAGACATAACGGAAAAATAATTTTAACCAGCGAGGAGGGCAAGGGAACCGAAGTAAGCTTCTCCCTGCCCCTCAATAAACCGCAATAAATCTTATAAATATTAATCTAATTTTATGGCAAAAAAAATTTTAATAATTGAGGACGAAGAAGCTTTGTCCGGAGTACTATCTTCAAAACTCAAAAAAAATGGGTTTGAGGCCTTAATCGCGGTGGATGGGGAAGACGGGCTGAAAAAAATTGAAGAATGGAAGCCTGATTTAATTTTATTGGACATTGTCATGCCAAAAATCAACGGCTATGAAGTTCTGGAAGAATTGCAAAAAAAGGGAAATAAAATTCCGGTGATTATCATCTCCAATTCGGGGCAAGAAATTGAATTGGAGAAAACAAAAAAATTGGGAGCGGCCGACTGCATAGTCAAAACTCAACTGGATCCGGAAGAAGTCATAGAAAAAGTAAAAAACTTTTTGGGTATTTCCGTGAAAAAAGATGACAAGGGCGAAAAAGAGGATGTTAAAAAAGAAGAGGAAGAAGAAAACGACGGAGCCAGGGTTTTATTGGTTGAAGATGACTTGTTTTTGAGGGACATCTGCTATAAAAAATTAAAAAAAGAAGGTTTTAATGTTCTGATGACGGTTAACGGAGAGGATGCCATAAAAAAAATTGACGATTTTAAGCCGGAAATTGTTCTGTTGGATATAATTTTGCCTGTTATGGACGGCTTTGAAGTATTGAAAAAAATCCGCTCAAACAGTAATTCGGCCATTAAAAAAGTCCCGGTTATAATGTTTTCCAACTTGGGTCAAAAAGAAGATATTCAAAAAGCCCTGGATCTTGGAGCGGATGATTATCTGGTTAAAGCGCATTTCACCACCGAGGAAATCATCTCCAAAGTTAAAAGCAAGCTGGGAATATAAAAATTTTCGAAGATAACGATAAAAAGAAGGCGGAATTCTGCGATTCCGCCTTCTTTTTATTTATCCGCCCAAAATCAAATTTTTTTATTTTTTGCTTCTTGTTTTATCTCGTATCTCTTCAATAAATTTTTCTTTTTCTATTTCCCTGGTCTCCCTAGAGCCCCGATCGCGCACCGCCAACTTTTTGGATTCCATTTCTTTGTCCCCCACCACCAAAACATAAGGAACTTTTTCGCTAACCGCCTTCCTAATTTTATTGCCCACGGTTTCATTGCTTTCGTCCACTTCCACTCTAATATCTTCTTTCCCGAAATCTCCAGCCAATTTTTGGCAAAATTCAATATGCTTTTCTCCGACAGAAATAATTTTAACTTGAACCGGCGAGAGCCAAACTGGAAAAGCGCCGGCGTAATGTTCAATCAATAATCCGATGAATCTTTCATATGAACCAAACAGCGCGCGATGCAGCATATACGGCTGCTCACTTTCGCCTTTTTTATTTATGAAAGTCATATTAAACCGTTCCGGCAAATTGAAATCAAATTGCAAGGTTGAACATTGCCATTCTCTTCCTAAAACGTCCTTTATTTTAAAATCTAATTTCGGCCCATAAAAAACCGCACCGCCCACATCCTTAGTGATATTAAGTTTTTTTTCTTTAGCAACTTTCTCCAACACTTTTTCTGTAAACTCCCAACCCTTATCTGCCCCGGCGTATTTTTTTGACTCCTGATCTCTTATGGAAAGATATACATTCACATCTTCAGTTTTAAAACCGAAAGACTTATAAATAAATAATATAAAATCAACAACACGTTTTAGTTCTTTTTCAACTTGATCAGAACTGCAAATAATATGGGCATCGTCCTGGGTAAAACCCCGAACCCTAGTTAAACCAGACAATTCCCCTTTTTTTTCATAACGGTACACCGTACCGCTTTCAGCCCAACGCAATGGCAGTTCTTTATACGAATGAAGTTGATTATTATAAATCCTAATATGGAATGGGCAATTCATCGGCTTTAGCAAATATTGCTCCGATTCTTTGACTTTTTCCCTACTCTGGCTTTCTTCTAACGTTTGGCCAACTTCCAATGGCGGGTACATACTGGTATTATAAAATCCCCAATGGCCTGAAGTTTCCCAAAGAATCCGATTACCGATATGCGGAGTGCGCAGCAAATCATAGCTGTTTTTTAAATGTTCGTCGTGCCAAAATGTCTCAATAACTCTCCAAAGCATGGCCCCTTTTGGATGCCACAAAGGCAAACCTGCGCCCACCAGCTCATCAATATGGAATAAATCCAATTCTTTGCCTAATTTCCTGTGGTCCCTCTTCTCCGCTTCCTCCATCATCTTTAAATAATTATCCAGTTCTTTTTTACTCGCAAAAGCCACTCCGTAAATTCGGGTGAGCATAGTGTTTTTTTCATCTCCCCGCCAATAAGCTCCAGCCAGTTTAGTAAGTTTAAAACCGACATTTTTCAGCTTGCCACTGGAAGCCACGTGCGGCCCGCGGCACAGATCGATAAACTCACCCAATTTATAATAGCTGACGGATTTTGCACCTTCCTTCTTTAAATCAGCTATTAGCTCCTCTTTGTAAATCTGTCCGGCTGATTTTTCCCGTTTTTTTGCTTCATCAATTTTTTCTTCCGATTTTTCAAATTTCAAGTCTTTTTTTATAATTTCCTCCATTTTTTTCTCAATTTTAGCCAAATCGTTTTCGCTAATTCGTGCATTCGCTTTATTCGCGACATTCGCATTAATTCGCGAATCAGCATCAAAATCGAAATCGTAGTAAAATCCGGTCTCTACGGCCGGGCCGATAGCGAACTTCACGTTTGGCCAAAGCTGCCTGACCGCGGCGGCCATGACATGCGACAGCGAATGCCGCATCATTTCCAAATCTTTTTGCTTATCCATATTGTTTTTTGTAAGATTCTTAGAATGCTTAGAATGCTTATGATCCTTGGGATGAAATATTTTTTACAAATATCCCAAGAATCTTAATTATCATAAATGTCTCAAGAATCTCAAAATTAATTTTTTTTAAATTCTTTTTTTAAAATTCCCATGACAATTTCATCCAAATATTTTCCTCTTTTCATAATAGATTTTCTTTTTTTCCCTTCCTCCTTGAAACCGCATTTAATATAACACTTAAACCCGGCTATATTGGGGGGATAAACGGACAACTCTACCCTGTTTAATTTTAGTTTGGTGAAACAAAACTTTAAAACTGTCTTCAAGGTGTCGGTGCCATAACCCTGGTTCCAATAACTTTTTTCGCCGATTACAATCCCCCAGGTAGCTTTTTTATTCCTTTTCAAATCTAAATCATGCAATCCCGTACTGCCGATATGCGCTCCTTCCTCGGTATAAATAGACCAAACTATTTTTTTCTTTTCTCTTCTAAAATTTTTAATGATACTCTTTTCTTTCTTTAAATTCAAATTTTTTCCTTCAATTTTAAGAAACCTAGTGACTTCCAAGTCTTTAAACCAACGTAAAAAATCTTCCGCTTCGCCTACTTTTATCGGCCTTAATATCACTTTTTTGCCTTTTAAAATCGGCCCAATCATAATTATTATTCTTAATTCTTAAATCTGCAATTTGAAATCTTAAATCTAAAAACCCCGCCTCAATGCACCAAGAAATGATGTATTGGGACGGGGCTTTTTCGCCTCGCGGTTCCACCCAACTTGTCTCGCCGAAGTCCCGCGATATCGCGAGACGAAGGCGGATTTATCCGCCCTCTTGGCAAGGCCTCTCTTTTTTTCCTCTCGGCTTAGTCCCCAATGATGAGGATTCCGAATTATCGGAACTGCAGTTGGTAATCGCAGCAATCGCCAAAAAATAATATTTAATTTTAACTTAATTATATAATTCTCAATAAAAATCACCTTAAAAAATCCCAATAATCCTAAGAATCCTAAGAATCCTAACTATCTTAAGAATCCCACCTTTTACCTCCTCACTTCTATCTTAATTCTATCCGCCAAATTCGGAACTTTATCTATAAAAGAAGGGAAAAAGTTAATTTCGTAGCCGGCAATCTCCTTAAAACCGCTTAAATAATCTTCTAATTGCTCTCGGGTCAGGCTAATGATTTTTTCCCGGTCAATAATTTGAGCGTCGCTTTTTAAACTCATTTTACCTTCAAAAATAGCATTAACGCTTGCCCGCCCCTGGCTTATCTCAAGATTCTTTAATTCATAATTTATTTCTTCCGTTTTGAATTCTATCAAATCTTTGTTATCCGGAATTACCTCCCTCAATTTTTCCCGGGCTATTTCTCCGGCCTCATCGCCTGAAAAAGCGACAATCGTCACCATCGCCTTCATGCTCACATCAAATTTCTCTTTTTCTTCGCCAATTTTCCCGCCGACTTCTGTGCTAATCGTATTTTCATCAACGCTGTAAATAACTTTATTATAACTTTTGTAACTCTCGCCTATTTCTCTCTTCGCCTTCTCCAGCAATCTTTTTTTCAAGTCCTTGGTCGCCTGATCAATATCAGACTGTTGGATATGTTTTTCCTCCTGCTGGCCGTAAACAAATTTTTCTCCGCTTTCGGCGTAAATTTTGTCCTGCAATCCGGCCCAAAGCCCCGGAATCGTAAATTTCGTCGGGCCGATAGCCATCTCCGCGCCCGGTTCGTCAGCGTATATCTCCACTTCCTGGGAACCGCCAGCCGGCACATTGATGGTATTCTTTATCCTGAACAATTTATTGTCGGGAGACAGAAGCCTCGTAGTCGCCACTAAAGGCTGGTTTTTATTATAATTATTTATAATCGTAACCTTTCCGGTCACTTCCTCTCCGATCTTTTCCGATCCGCTGGCGGAATAAGTGTTTTTTTCTTCAATGCTCGTTTGCTCCACAACGCCAGCCAAAGATCTCCCCGGCACAGCCGGTTCGCTCCCGCTCCCGTAAATATCAACTACCAAACTGTCGCTTAACCTCTCCTGCGACGGTATTAAAACTATATTTAATTTTACGAAAGAAAAATAAAAAATAACAACCAACAAGATAACGGTCAAAATGATAAAACTAATAGCTATCTTCCGATATAAATTTATTTTAGGAGGATTCATA
Organism: Patescibacteria group bacterium; assembly: GCA_028711655.1. NCBI lineage: Bacteria > Patescibacteria group bacterium. Next base: position 11,430 of record JAQTRU010000017.1, on the reverse strand, counting down.
TTTTTTTTTGCCTCTTTTTCGGCTGGCCCAAATCCGTTCGCCTCGCCCTCGCCTTGGCGGAGCGGACCGAGTCTAGACAGGCGAAATGAGTTTGATTCTAATTTTTTAGAACTTTTAGCCCTCTTCTTGGGGCCAGACTCGGCTTTATTCGCAATCTTCACGCCGGAAGAAAGCGATTGGGAAGCCTGGCCTATTGGGGAGGAAAATTCCCTTTGTTTTCCGGATGGAGAAGCGGTTTTCTTCCTGATTCTCTTTGGAGGAGAAGATTTTCCTGTTATTTTTTTGGGTCTAGGCATATTAAAATCGACATTTGAGATTATCTTCTTAATCTAATAATAATATAACAAACTTTTTATTTTTTGTCCACAATCTGCAGGCTATTGCCAAATAAACCCTTTATTTCCTCCCTCAAACAATTGTTGTTGCTCACGCAAAAACTTGTTTCCACGACGTTATTCTTTTCGTTCTGCCTGATTATAAAATAAACCTTATCTTCGCCTTTGTTTTTTAAAAATATCCCCTTGAGTTCTTGGAGCTCTTCCGGACTTAAAGCTTTATTAAACACTAATCCCAAGGGTTGGTTGGCGGCTTTAGCGGAATAAGAGGCCGCCTCTCCGGCCGATTTTGCCAAGTGGTTATTCGGACCATTGTTTCGGACGGTCCGGCTAAAACCGTTGCCGGCTATAATCTTTCTGAAATTGCTCAAAGAGTCTTCAATCGTCTCCAAAATTAATTCTTCGGCTTTGTTGGCCAATAGCTTTATTTCCCGATCCTTGGTGGAAATTTTGCCTTGGCAAATAATTACTTTGCCTTCCTGCCAAATATGGCCAGTCTCTTTTAATAGTCGGGGAAATACCAAAACCTCCACCTTGCTGATGGCATCCTCTATTTTGACAAAAAACATTGATTCATTGGCGCGGGTAATTATTTTTTTTATGCCCGTTATTATGCCGGAAACATTAACGGCTTCGCCGTTTCCGTTCCGGCTGGAAAAAAAATTAGTTTTTCCGGCCGGGGACCCGGAAAGGCTGAAATCTTCGGATAAAACCGCCTGCAATTCGGTCAAAGGGACAGTTATATCCCGCAAATATTTCTCATAACTTAAAAAGGGATGTTCGGTGATATAAAAACCCAATAATTGCTTTTCCCAATCCAGCTTTTCTCGGTTTCCGGCCGGCGCGGCCGGAGCCAATTTTATCTCGTTGGCTTTATTTAAATTGGGCGCGTCAATAAATAGGCTGTTTTGCCTGCTGTCTCTGACCTTGCTCACTTCCTTATTAAAACCAAGCAGGTTGTCAATATTGGCCAGCATCTGCCCCCGTTCGCCAAATTGGTCCAATCCCCCGCTTTTTATTAAGCTTTCCATGGATTTTTTATTCAAATCTTTATCAGTCACTCTGGCTAAAAAATCAAAAATATTTTTGTAAGGGCCGTTTTCCTTTCTCTCTCTTATAATTACTTCCACAATATGCTCACCAACATTTTTTACCGCTCTTAAGCCGAAACGGATGGTGCTTGCTTCTTCAGACTGATCTACGGCTCGATTGGCTTTTGTGCCGCTTGTCACTACGGTAAAAGAAGCGAAAGATTCGTTTATATCGGGCGGCATTATGTTGATTCCCATTTTCCGGCATTCTTCAATCTCAATGGTAATCCTATCCGTATTCTGCTGGTCAGAAGTAAGCAGAGAGGCCATAAATTCCGCCGGCCAATGGGCTTTCAAATAAGCCGTCTGGTAGCCGATCAAGGCGTAGCAAGCGGCATGGCTGCGGTTAAAGCCATAGCCGGCAAAAGGTTCAATAAAAGAAAAAATCTTTTCCCCTAACTCCTTGGCAATGCTATTCTTTACGCAACCGTCAATGAACTTCTCCCGTTGTTTGGTTAAAAGTTCTGGGATCTTTTTGCCCATAGCTTTTCTCAAAACATCCGCTTCGGCCATGGAAAAGCCGGCCAAACTCTTGGCAATTTCCATAACCTGCTCCTGGTAAATCGCCACCCCATAAGTTTTTCCAAGAATCGGCTCCAGTTTCTGATGGAGATAAGAAACTTTTTTCTTTTTATGCTTTCCGGTTATATAATCGTCTATCCATTCCATCGGCCCCGGCCGGTACAGGGCTACCATCGCGACAATATCTTCAAATTCGGTAGGCTTAAGCTCGCGTAAATAACGCTTCATGCCAGAAGATTCAAATTGGAATACGCCGGTTGTTTCTCCGGTCTGAAAAAGGCTGTAAGTTTTTTTATCATCAAGGGGAATTGTGTCTATGTCAATTTCAAGGCCTCGGGTATTTTTTATAATTTTAACCGCCGATTCAATGATAGTGAGGTTTTTAAGCCCTAAAAAATCCATTTTAAGCAAGCCCAAATCTTCAATCGGATGAAGGCTGTATTGGGAGACTAAGCTGCGGTCCGAAGAAGAGGCGTACTGCAGGGGCACATAATTCGCCAGCGGTTCTTTGGTAATAAGGACGCCACAGGCATGGGTTGAGGCATGCCGGGCCACGCCTTCCAAACGGCGGGCGTAATCAATGATTCGCCGGGCCGCTTCCTCGTTTTTGTATATCTCTTTGAATTCATCAACATTTTTTAAGGCTTCATCAATTTTTGAAAACATCGGAATCATTTTCGCCAACTTGTCGCAATAATCATAAGGATAATCTAAAACCCGGCCAACGTCGCGAACCGCCGCCCGGGCCGCCATTGTCCCGAAAGTGATAATTTGGGACACATGGTCCTTGCCATATTTATCCTCCACATAACGGATTACCTCGTCCCGTCCGGTATCGGCAAAATCCATATCTATATCCGGCATGGAAATACGGTCGGGATTCAAAAAACGCTCAAATAATAAATCGTATTTTAAGGGGTCCAGATTGGTTATGCCGGTTAGATAACAAACCAAAGAACCGGCGGCCGATCCCCGGCCCGGACCGACAACAATCCCGTTATTCTTGGCCCAATTGACAAAATCCGCCACAATCAAAAAATAAGAAGGCCAGCCCATTTTTTTAATTACCGACAATTCATAATCCATTCTCTCTTTTATCTCTTTGCTTACTTGCTCGTAATTTTCTCCGTATCTTTTGGAAAGCCCCTGCCGGCATAATTCTTCCAAATAACCCATCTCGCTATATCCGTCGGGAACTTCAAAGAAAGGCAGGGTGGTATTGCCCAATTCAATCTCCAGATTACAGGCTTGCGCGATTTTTAAAGTATTCTCTATCGCCTCCGGCGCGTCGCGGAAAGCTTCAATCATTTCCCGCCCCGGGCGCATTGAATAGTCAACTCCGGTCATATTCATTCGATCGCCGTCTTCTTTCTTTTTTTTGTTCTGCAGGCAAAGCAAAATATCCTGCGCTTCATCGTCTTCTTTCTTCAAATAATGAATATCATTGGTGGCGATCAGAGGCACATTTAACTCGCGAGAAAACTCAATTAATTTTTTATTAACCTTGTCCTGGCCGGGAAGATCGGGATGGTCCTGCAATTCCAAGTAAAAATTACCCGGCCCAAAAAGTTTATTATAATCTTTTATCCGCTCTCGGGCCTTCTCTTCTTTCCCGGATAAAATCAAACGGGGTATTTCTCCGCCCAGGCAAGCCGTAGCGGCGATTAAGCCCTCGCGGTATTTTTCCAAAACCTCCCAATCTATTCTCGGCTTATAATAAAACCCCTCCAAATGGGCAATGGTCGTAAGTTTTATTAAATTTTTATAACCTTTGTTGTTTTTCGCCAAAAGAATAAGGTGGTAATAATTTTCATCGGCCTTAGAATTCTTGTCAAAACGGGATTTTGGCGCAAGATAAGCCTCCACGCCAATAATAGGCTTTATGCCGGCTTTCTTGCATTTTTGGTAAAATTCAATCGCGCCATACATAACCCCGTGGTCAGTTAAGGCCAAGGCTTCGGCGCCGTCGTCACGAGCCGCGGCTATAAGCTCGTCTATTTTGGTCAAGCCGTCCAAAAGGGAATAATGGCTATGGAGATGGAGATGGACGAATTTCATAAAACACAAATAAGTAAGCGAATTTAATACCTACCCGAAATGCTTCGCATTCGAAGCGAGCGGGCGAATTTAACGAATGCATTGCGGCTGGAGTCTCTCAAAAATAGGACTCTGTTACTAATCCAATTTCATCTATTATCATACCTAAGAAAAAGGGGGTTGGCAAATGGAGAAAATTAAAAAAGCAGCCGTTCTTTGCCTAAGAAACTGCTGCTGGTGAAAAAAATTTAAATAAAAAGTTTAGCAAACGGCTCCATGGATAAAATTTCTTTTTCTTCAACTTCGGTAATAATCTTTCTCCTTTTAAGAATCTCAATTAACTTAACGACCTTAGTGTCTTCCTTGCGCATTAAAACCACTAAATCGCCGCGCAAATCAGCCATTTTTTCATCTAAATAATCTTCGGTCACCATCGTGGCTTCAATTTTGCCGACTCTTCCCTCAAGATTATCAAACCTTTCGTCTACTTTATCAAACCTTTCGTCTACTTTTGACGAAAATTCATTAATGGCTTCTAAAATTTCATTTTTTGATTCATCTTTTTCCATACCGGGAATAATAGCATAATCATAATAAGTTAGCAATAGATTGTATGGTCTGATTATATCTTTAGCGGGGTCGTAGTCTCTCGAAAGAGGACTACGACCCAATTCTTCAATAAATTAAACAGTCGTAGTCCCCTAACCCCGCCACTGGCGGGGCTAACAGAATACTACGACTAAGCTGAACTAAACAATAGAAAACTAAAATTGGATTAAAAACTTTTAAGAAAAATTATTGTTCTATACAATACAAAGAATTTGAACCGCTACAATTTCCGCAACCTATTGTTTCTTTCACCCATTGCGAATCTGTATAATTTGATCTGCCCTCGGTACCGTTATAACCTGCATTAGAATTTATCCAATCAGGTCCACTGTTCGGAGGGTCGGAACATTGATCATCCGCGGTATTGAGAAGACCGTTTGCCGTACTGCCAGTCCAAACACACCCGGTTTTAGAAACACCAAACTCGTCATATTGTATAGGATAATATAAATGATTAGTGCCATCTCTATTGGTCCATGGCCCCAGACTACTGACAGTTCCTGTCGCTATGAAATTAGTCGCCACCGGCTCCCCTATCATGTTTACCAAAAATAACCAATTATATCCTATCCTGGAATTAGCCGTTATAGAATCTCCCGAAATAATCGCTTGCCAAGTTCCTCCCAAACCAGCTGCATCCGCGCGCGTTTGACACTTATCATCCGCTCCCGACACCCCGCCCAAATTACCATTATATGTTGTGCTGGTAACAAAAACTCTTTTAGTTAATTTTTCTAACGGACTTAATGTATCTAAATTTGAGTCAACCTGAGTTTGAATATATTCTTGCCTTTCAATAATGCTGCCATCAGCATTGGCGGCTACACTGGAAGAATTAAAATCATTGTCCGCGTTATTGGCGCCTAAAATATTTTGGGCAAAATCTTGGTCAGAGTCAGTCGGTCCGGCGCTTGGTTCAACAAAAGCGGCATAAGCCCAAACTGTAACAACCGCGGTCATAGTTAAAATAACCGTGGTAATCGCCCGCCAAGCCAAACTTTTGGCTTGAGCTTTTAATTTAATTTTTAGGATTTGTTTTTCTTTAATATCCATAGATTATGCCTTTATTATACCTTAAGTATTGTCTAATTTCCAATATACCCTCATCCCCCTCCGCCTCTCCCTTTGCCCTTACCCCCCCCCATCCCCTCCTTGTGAAGTAGGGGAACACTATTAGGCTTACATATTACTCATTATTATTACCTGCTATCTATTATACTAAATCATACAAATTTAACCGATCCCTTATTTTATCTTCTTCCTTTTATTTATCAAATCGTAAATATAAATAACGCCTTAATTAAGGGGGGGGCAAACTAGAGCCAAAGCCAAGCTAAAATCGCCAGCCCCAAGATTATCCGATAAATCCCGAAATAGAAAAAATTGTATTTAGTGATAAATTTCAGAAAAAATTTCACGCCGGCTAAAGCCGCAAAAAAAGAAATAAAGAAGCCGACCAAAAACGCTTCCAGTTCTCCGCAGGAAAAGCTAAGCCCGGTTTTAGCCAAATCATAACCGGTAGCCGCTATCATTGTTGGCACCGCCAAGAGGAAAGAAAATTCCACAATTGTCCGGCGGGAAAGATTTAAAGACAAGCCGCCGATAATCGTGGCCGCGGACCGGGAAACTCCAGGGATAACCGCCAGAGACTGGCATAGGCCTATCAAAAAAGCTTTTTTATAAGTGATTAAGTCGCTGCCGTTATCCGCGGTTCTTTTGCTTTTGCCGGCTTCAAATAAAATTATAATTATCCCTCCCGCCAGCAAGGCCAAGGCAATTACTAAAAAACTCTCCATCAAAAAATTTTTTATAATCTGATAAAAAATAAAACCAACAACGGCCGTTGGCAAAAAAGCCACAATTATATTCCTTAGGCAGGCCCGATCCACCAAAAACTTCCGCCAATACAAAACCAAAACGGCCAAAATCGCGCCCAACTGGATGGCAATGGTAAAACTTTTGACAAACTCGGTCTGGCTAATAGCTAAAAGCTTGGCCGCAATTATTAAATGGGCGGTTGAAGAAATCGGCAGAAATTCGGTTAAGCCCTCTATTACGCCGAGAATTATACTTTGAATTATATCCATAGTTACAAATTACAAATACATTACAAATTTTACAAATATGGTTTTTAAATCAATTTCAATTTGAAAAGGATTGTTGATTTTGCCTAATGTTTTTAATTAATAAAAATAAATAAATCCAAATATGTAATATTTGTACAGATTTGTAATTTGTAATCATTTCATCTCTTCCAGCTTTACTTTCACCTCTTTCTCCTCGCCTTTGCGCAAAATTTTTAAGGTAATTTCCTCGCCGACTTTAAATTTGCCAATTACTTTAACCAGAGGATTATCCTCGTTAATTTTTTTTCCATTTACTTCCAAAATAATATCATTTTCCACTAACCCGGCTTTATCTGCCGGCGAACCGGGAATAACCGCCAAATCGGTTCTATTCTCGCCCCGAACAATCAGGGCGCCGTAATCAACGTTTAATTTATTGGCTTCGGCAATAGACTTATTAATTAAAACATATCTTACTCCCAGCCACGGCCTTATTATCCGTCCATCTTTTTTGACGCTTTCAATGGTATTTTTCGCTTCATTGATTGGAAGGGCAAAGCCGATATTTTGAGCATTTTGGGCGATAGCCGTATTTATGCCAATTACCTGGCCGGCAATATTCAAAAGCGGCCCGCCGGAATTACCGGAATTAATGGAAGCGTCTGTCTGAATTACGCCAACAAGCTGTTCGCTGCCAACTCCAACTCTGCCCGCGACAATAGAGCGAGACAATCCGGAAATCACTCCGGTAGAAACCGTATTTCTAAATTCGCCCAAGGCATTGCCGATAGCGATAACTGTTTGCCCAACTTTCAAATTATCCGAATCTCCAAGCTCTACAACAGAAAAATCACCGCCATCAATCTTTAAAATCGCCAAGTCAGTAGACGGATCTCGTGCCAAAACTTTTGCTTCATGTTTGGTTTCGTCATTCATCAAAACCGTATATTCGGCTTCTTCGTCATAAACCACGTGTTTGTTGGTAACTATATAACCGTCAGGGGAAATAATAAAGCCGGTGCCGCCGCCGATTTCTTTTTTCTCCGTGCCTTTCTGCCGGTACTGCGGCGCGCCGAATAAATCCCCGAAGTCATCCCCGAAAAACTGGCGAAAAAAATCATCGCCAAAGGGATCGCTATAATACCGTTCAATTACAGGCAAATCCTTGGTGACGATAATGCTTACTACTGCCGGAGATACTTTTTCTACAGCGTCAATGACCCCCGATTCTTCTTCTACTTTTATAATTTTACCGCCCAAACCATCGCTTATCCCTGATTTTTGGCTATCTTCCTGCCCGGTGATTGTATTTTTTATCCAGCCAAATAAATCAAGCTGGCTGGATGATACTGCGCCGGCCCAAAAGCCCATGGCTCCTCCAAAAATAGAACTTACTATCACTGAAGAAACAAGGATAGCTATAAAAGTCTTTTTAAAATTGTTTTCCATATTAATTTTAATAAGGATGGGAAAAAATGTTTTATATATTATATACGACTTTCATCGCCTTTTACTTTCAAAGTTAGTAATTGGTGAATTAGTAATTTGGGGTCACATTGAAGATGTTAAAATTCATATCCAAATTACCAATTATCACCGCCCTGGCGGGATCCCGCCCACAATAAATATAATAAAGTGGCGGGACAAATTTACTAATTACCTCGTATTTAGGCAAACGGCAAATTAGCCGGCGGGGAAACATTTTCGTCAGAATTAAGACCATCTTGCTCTGTAATTTCACCAAACGATTCTTTTTTTTCATTTTTATTATTATTCTCCTCTTCTATAAATTCCGGCTCGGTTATGGCTTCACTCACTATTTCTTCGCCAATCGGCAGCTGCATCGGCGGACCCGACTTTCTTCCGGGAGCTTTCTGAATCATCGGCGCCTTAACCACCGGCTCAATCGGAAAATGCCAGATAGTAGCCAACTCTTCTATGTCCATTACTCCCATATCTCTTCCCCTGGTAGTGCTTCTGCCTTTATAAGCTCTCATAATTTTATTTTTTCTAGTATTAATCCGGCGTTCTGTAAAGAAATAATCTACCGAAGTTGCGGTTATATCCATATCCGGCTTTAAATTGTTTAAATCCAGATCCATAAACTGCTTTATATAACCGATAAAGCCCTCCCTGACTTTCGGTTTGTTTATTATTTCTTTTCTGGCCACATAAACAAACCTGGACTTAAACTGAAAACCCAATTTGCCGCCTTTATTTTGGATAGCTTCCACCATTTTTTTCTCTTTCGGTTTTAACTGCATCATCTTTAAAGAGTCATCCTTCTCGTCTTTCTCCTGAATATCTCCCCAAAGCTTATAAACCGCTTCGCTGAATATCTCTATCCAGCCTAAAATTTTATCTATTATCTCATTGGCGAAAGTGCCAGGCACTTTTTCCTTTAAAATTTTCTTTACTTCCTTTTCCCCTTCTTCCGGCCAGTCAAAACCCATGGGTTTAATCAGTATCTGAAACCAAAGCTGCTCTCCCTTTTTTAAGCTGCTGCATAGATCCATTAAAGTTGCCATCGGATCTTTAAATTGGGCTTCCGGCGGACCTAATTGCTGCTCAAATTCTTTATAGGTCTTAATCGGATAAACCCACTTCTTGGCCTGGATAAATTCACACCCCCAGATATCATAGACTTCATCCGGAAATTTATCCGGCATGCCTTCGGTATAATCATTAACTTCGGTGATTTCCGCATCCGGATATTGGGAATAAACCGCGGCTTCAACCATATCCCGGAACTTCACCGGCGTGCGGATTAGAAATTGGGTATAACCGTCAATGCTGATAATTTCGAAACTGAAAGAAAGCTGAAATTCCCCTACCCAGTATTTCTCAATTAAATTGGCTTTCTTGTGGGCGCCGCCGAAATAAGTAAAAAGGTTTTCCACGGCTTTGATTGTCTGCTCATTGCCACGCGGAATATCAATGGCCAGCAAAACATGCTTAATTGTTCTGTCCCACTTGGTCTTTATATAAAAAAGCCAGACTTCTTTGGCCCCCCAAAGAAAAGCCAGGGCGATTGGTATCCAGCCGAACAATAAAAAAGTCCGCCACATTAATATATCCGGCCTGGTATTGAGAAAATCAAAAATAGACGAAAAATCAATGACTATGTCCATGGTGATTAGTTAATTAGTTGCCTGGTTGATTAGTTAATTAGTTTAACAATTGTTTGACTATGCAACTAATTAACTATTTAACTAACCATATTTTAACATATTTCTACTATTTTAGCCAAACAAAAACCGCTCCCTTTGCTAAGGGAACGATTTTTGTTATAAAAACTTTATGATTTTAGGCTTCCGGCCAGTTGGTATTTGCCTCCGGCTTTCTCAAACATCTCTTTATTCATTAAAGCCAAAACTATAGTTGTCTTTTTTACCAGCCGTTTTCCCAAGACTTTGTCGATGATCTCTTCGCGAGTTAAGGGCTTGCCGGCTTCGGCTAAGACATCCTTAATCACGTCAGCCACCGTGCCTTCTTTATAGCCCCAGTCTTTCAGGCCATAAAGGCCCCGGCCGACTAAAACATATTTCTCGTCTAAAATAAGTTCGTTATGAACTGTGGCGGCGTTGGCAATTTTTCCGTCAAAACCGGTCTGGTTGATCCGGTCGGCAATCTCGGCAAAATGCATAGGCTTGCCGTGATTTTTTAAGATAAGATATATTTTATCATTTATAGTCTTCGGTTTTATTTCCCGCCAATCATAAATTCCCCAATCTCCGAATTTATTCTGCTCTACCCTTCTTAGGGCCCGCAGAATAGAATATAAAACTTTATGGCTGTTTATTACATCTATTTTCTCCTCAACCAGATTATTGTCTAAAATTCTTGAAATATCAAGACTATAGGGGATATTGAATTTATCAAGATTTTTATTATAACTTTCTAATTTAACGGAAAGGTTTATTAGCTCTTCTGTTTTAAATATTTTCTTCAAACTTTCTATCTTCTCAACCAATTCGCGGGATAACTCTTCAAGATGGTCAAGGGTCTGGTATTTTAATTTATAAAAATCCAAAAACAACTCGGAGTCGCCTATTTCTTCAAACTCTTCCGGCAATAATTTGGAAATAAGGAAATCAAGATGGCTTTTGTGGATTAACTCTTCGTTTCCTCCGCGGCCGTCGCCGTTTAGGGAAAATTTGGCCAAGGAATTGAGCAAATACTGCCTTTCCATCAGGCCGCCATGCTCTTCCAAAAGCTGTGAAGTCACTTTTTTTAAAATATTAACATAACCCTCCAGCTTTTCCAACTGACGCAGTTTTTTTATGCCGGAAACTTCGATCTGCCTTATTCTCTCTCTGGTTAATTTGTGGGCCTGGCCAACCTTTTCCAACGTTTCTTTGCCAAGGCCATGCAAACCAAAACGACGGATAAGGACGTCTTTTTCCCTGTCCGCCAATTCGCCCAGCAAATTATTAACGATTTCCACCGCATTTAACCTGGCGATTTCTTCGGCCTTCTGATTGTTTATTATTTTGTCTAGAATTGAGATATTATCCATAAATTTCTAAAAGCAAGGGGTATTTAAAATAAAAAAATAATTTATAATTTTAGCTAATTTTAGTAAAAATATATTAACAAATTTATGCGCTTTGTCTACTATGTTAGTAATATAGCATAAATTTTTATATGTGTCAAGGACAAAAAAACGGGTATACTAAGGCAGTTGGAACAAGAGTAAAATTAAACTAGCTAATAATTAACTCTCTTGTTCTATGATCGCGCTCTTAAACCAGGTCCCTTCTGAGACCA
>JAQTRU010000016.1 GCA_028711655.1 Patescibacteria group bacterium | reverse complement strand
TATTTTGGCCGTTCTTTTATTTAACGCCGGCATGGGCTTTATTCAGGAATTCAAAGCGGAAAAAGCCATTTTGGCTTTAAAAAAGATGATTGTGCTTTTTGCCAAAGTCCTAAGAGAAGGGGAGTTATTGAAAATTCCGGCCAAAGAATTGGTTCCGGGAGATATAATTATTATTGAGGAGGGGGACAAAATTCCCGCCGACGCCAGATTGTTGGAATTAAAAAGTTTCAGGACCATGGAAGCCGCTTTAACGGGCGAATCATTGCCGGTAACCAAAGAAATTAAGGAATTGGCGGAAAAAACCACTTTGGCTGATAAAAAAAATATGGTTTGGCTGGGGACGCTTGTTGCCGCCGGCCAGGCAAAAGCGGTGGTGGTTTCAACCGGGCCAAAGACCGCCCTTGGCCAGATCGCCAAAAGCCTTGAAAGAATCAAAACCCCAAAAACCCATTTCAAGATTAAGGCTAATTTATTGGCGAAACAAATGGCCGGAATCGCTTTTGCCACAACGGCCGCGATTTTTTTCTTGGGATTTTTCACCGGGCATCTTGGATTTGAGCAAACATTCAGATTCGCGGTTGCCGCTTTGGTTTCCGGAATTCCGGAGGGGCTGCCGGTGGTTTTGGTGATTGTGCTGGCCATAGGGGCCCACAGAATGGCCAAAAGGAACGCGATTATCAGGGATTTGCAGGCGACGGAAACTCTGGGGGTGGCAAACGTGATTGCCACGGACAAAACAGGAACGCTTACCCAGAATACAATGAATGTGGAGAAAGCGCTTTTACCGGATCAGGAAGAAATCAATGTCTCCGGGGAGGGCTGGGAGCCGAAAGGTTCGTTTATCCAGAAAGAAAAGGATTTTTTCCCTTTGGAAAATCCCCAATTGGGAAAACTTTTGCATATTGCCGCCCTTTGCAATAATGCCAGTTTAATTAAGGAAGAAAGCGAAGGCGAGAAAGAAAATTATAAAATTATCGGCGACCCGACAGAAGGCGCTCTTGTTGTTTTAGCTGAAAAAGCCGGGCTTAAAAAAGAAATTTTATTGGAGAAAGAAAAAAGAATTGACGACGCGCTTTTTAACCCGGAATTGAAATACCGGGCTTCGCTTATCGTCTTGAGCAAGGACAAGGCGAAAAACAGCCAAATTTATGTGGTGGGGGCTCCGGAGGAAATTTTGAAAATTTCCGGTTTTGGGCTTAAAGAAAAAGAAAGCAGGCTTGAAGCCAAAGAGAAAAAGGAAATTTTGAAAAAAGCGGAAAATCTGGCCAAAAAGGGCTTAAGAGTTTTGGGGCTGGCTTACAAAGCGGTTCCCGCGGAAACAAAAAAATTGACCGAAGATTTGGCCAAAGATCTTGTTTTTGTCGGGGTGGTGGGAATGAAAGACCCGATAAGGCCCGAGGTTAAAGAAGCCATGGCCAAGGCGAAAGAGGCGCAAATCAGAGTGATAATGAAAACCGGAGACCACAAGGAAACCGCTTTGGCCATTGCCAGGGAAATAGGTTTGGTAAGCGGTAATGGAGGGAAGAAAAAATACCCTTTGGCTTTGACCCAGAAGGAATTGGAGAAATTAAGCGAAAAAGAATTTGATGAGGCGGCTAAGCATATTTCGGTTTTTGCCCGGTTGACCCCGCAGATGAAACTAAAAATTTTGGAGAGCCTGCAGAAGCAGGGCTTTATTGTGGCTATGACCGGGGACGGGGTTAACGACGCGCCGGCCCTGAAGAAAGCCGATATCGGCATTGCCATGGGCCAAATCGGCACTGACGTGGCGAAAGAAAGCAGCTCAATGGTTTTGGCCGATGATAATTTTATTTCCATTATCAACGCCGTTGAGGAAGGGAGAACGGTTTTTACAAATATCAAGCAAGCCAGCTTATTTTTAGTAAGCACCAATTTTGCCGAACATGTTACCTTGATAGTTTCTCTGGCCCTCGGCGCCTATTTGTGGGGAGAAATCCGCTTGATTATTCTGCCCGCCTCCATTCTTTTTTTGAATCTGGTAACCGACGGCTTTGCCGATGTCGCTTTGGCCTGCGAACCCCGCCACGAAGACGTTTTGAACGGGCCGCCGAGAAAAAAAGAAGAAAATATTCTTTCCAAAGACATACTTCCCTTTGTATTCTTAATGGTTGGGATAATGGCCGGTTTAACCATTCTTATTTTTAAAATGTTTATGGCGGTTGACTCTCTGGAAAAAGCCAGAACCGGCGCTTTTGCCGTAATGGCTATTACCCAGCTTTTTAACGTTCTTAATATGAGGTCCCTTACCCAATCCGTCTTTAAGATAGGATTTTTCTCCAACAAACTCATAGTCGCGGGGCTGGCAATTTCCATTTTTCTGACATCGGCCGTTCTTTTTGCGGAAAGGGCGGCGGAGAAATTCGGGTTTGAAGTTTTGTCTCTTCCGGAATTTTTTATGATAGTCCTGCTTTCCTCTCTAGTTTTATGGGCGGGGGAATTGTATAAATACTGGCACAAAAGAAAAGCGAAGAGCGGTTTTTAAAAATACAAGTTCCGTTATTTTATTATTCAAGATTAACAATAAGATTTATGAAAATTTCCAAACAGGTTTACGCCGTGACCACTCTTTCCGGCACCATTATCGGAGCCGGGCTTTTCGCCCTGCCCTACATCACCCTTCAGCTGGGCTTTTGGGTAATTCTCGGTTATTTTTTGGTTTTGGGGGCTTTGGTCATTTTGATTCATTTATTTTTCGGGGAACTGGCTTTAAAAACGGCGGACTTCAAACGCCTTCCCGGCTTTGCCAAGATTTATCTTGGAAAAAAAGGCGAAGCCGTCGCTTATATCTCGACAATTTTCGGCATCTTCGGGGCGCTTTTGGCTTATCTGATTTTGGGGGGAGAATTTTTGGCCGAGCTGCTTTCGCCGATTCTGGGAGGGAACGCCCAGTTTTACACTTTTTTTTATTTCATTATCGGGTCGGCTTTGATTTTTTCCGGAATAAAAGCCATTGCCAAGGTGGAATTCTGGGGCCTGGTTTTATTTCTCGTAATTTTACTGGCCATCTTTTTCCGCGGAAGGACGTTTATAGCGGCGGAAAATCTTTTTTCCGCTCCCGATTGGTCTTTGTCTTTTCTGCCTTACGGCGTTATTCTTTTTTCCATCTGGGGGGCGGCCCTGATTCCGGAGGTGGAAGAAATGCTGGGAAAAGAAAAGAAGCGGATTTTGAAAATCATTCCCATCGCCATTTTAATTCCGATAATTATTTATCTTTTTTTCATTTATTTGATTCTTGGCATCACCGGACCCCAAACCACGGAATCGGCTTTGACGGGATTAAAAATCGTGCTGGGAGACGGCATAGTTTCTCTGGCTCTGCTTTTCGGGCTTTTAACGACCTTCACCTCTTTTATCACTTTGGGCCTTACTTTAAAAAAGGTTTTTTGGTATGATTTGAAATTTACCAAAATTTCGGCTTGGGCGATTACTTGTTTCCTGCCTTTGTTTTTTTATCTGATTGGCTTTAAAAATTTTATTGAGGTGATCGGAGTTGTCGGCGGGATAATGCTGGCCATTGACGGCATTTTGATTTTGTTAATGTACAGAAAAGTTTTTCCGGATAAAAAAACATTCGTTTATCCTTTGATTTTGTTGCTTTTGGGCGGCATTATTTACTCATTTGTTTATTTTTCTTAAGTTCGCGCTATTTGGCTTTTTGGCATAATTTTGCTTCTCCGGGAAAAAAACAATCCCGCTTTTCGTAAAAGGCGGGATTTTTTTTGTTGTTTTTTACAGATGGCGGGATTAGTTTAAGTCCCCCTTGTTTCCCTTGCTAATCTTAGAAAAATCAGGTAATATTAAGTCAGAAGTAATCACCGCCAAGGCCACCGCAGGAGCCACCGCAAGAGCGGGACAAGCGGGGCGGGCGGGACGGGGAAGTCAGAAATAAGAAGATTTAAACTATAATATTACTTAGTATTTTAACCTAATTTTGAAAATTTTTATTTTATTTTTATATTTTTATATTTTTAACATATGCTAAGGACTCATACCTGCGGGCAATTAACTAAAAAAGACAAAGGCAAAAACGTGGTTTTATGCGGCTGGGTGCATCGGCACCGCAATCACGGCGGCCTTATTTTTATTGATTTGCGCGACCGCTACGGCCTGACCCAAATTAACTTCAATCCGGACAGGAACAAGGCGATTTGGGATGAAGCTTATAAACTGCGGGGCGAATGGGTGATAAAGGTGAAAGGCAAGGTGGTAGAGCGGCCGAAAGAAATGATAAACAAAAAAATGGCAACCGGAGAAATTGAAGTAGAGGCCGAAAATTTAGAAATTTTAAGCCAATCCAAAACTCCGCCGTTTGAGATTGACGAAGCCAAAGCCAAGGGGGCGAACGAAGCTTTGCGTTTGGAATACCGATTTTTGGATTTGCGGCGGTCAAAACTGCAGGCGATAATGAAAACCCGCGATGAGATTATAAGTTATATCAGGGATTATTTCCATAAGCGCGATTTTTTGGAAGTGCAGACTCCGATTCTGGCTAATTCTTCTCCGGAAGGGGCGCGGGATTATTTAGTTCCTTCCCGGCTTTATCCGGGGAAATTTTACGCTTTGCCCCAGGCGCCGCAGCAATTCAAACAACTTTTGATGGTGGCCGGAGTTGATAAATATTTTCAGATCGCGCCCTGTTTCCGGGATGAGGATACGAGGGCTGACCGGCATCCGGGAGATTTTTACCAGATTGACTTGGAAATGAGTTTTGTGGAGCAGGAAGATATCTGGCAAACGATTGAGCCGCTGATGGTGGAATTAACGGAGAAATTCGGGAAAAAGAAAATTTTAGCCAAACCTTTCCCGCGTTTAACTTATAAAGAGGCAATAAGCAAATATGGTTCGGATAAGCCGGACTTAAGGTTCCCACTGGAAATAACACAGATCACAGATCTGGTGAAAGGTTGCGGATTTAGCGTTTTTTCCGAGGCCGTGAAAGCCGGCGGAACCGTCCAAGCCCTGAAAGTTGACGGCGGGGCTAAATTTACCCGCAAGGAAATTGATGAATTAACCGAAGTCGCCAAAGCCAGGGGGGGCAAGGGGTTGGCTTATTTGGTTATTAAAGAAAAGGGCGAACTGCATTCGCCAATAGTAAAATTTTTGGGGCAGGAACTGGCGGAAAAAATTGTAAAAGAAGTTAAAGCCAAAGCCGGCGATATTATATTTTTTTCCGCCGATACCTGGCGGCCGGCCTGCCAGATTTTGGGCGCGGTTCGCGGCGAATGCGGAGAAAAGCTGGGTTTGAAAGACAATAAGACGACGGCCTGGGTTTGGATTTATGATTTTCCCATGTATGATTATTCCGAGCTTGAAGAAGGCAGAATTGATTTTTCCCACAATCCTTTTTCCATGCCCCAGGGAGGAATGAAGGCCCTGGAATCCAAAAACCCTTTGGAAATTTTGGCTTACCAGTATGATTTGGTCTGCAACGGCTATGAAATATCCTCCGGCGCGATCCGCAACCATGAGCCGGAAATTATGTATAAGGCTTTTGCCATTGCCGGCTATGCCAAAAAAGAAGTGGATAAAAAGTTCGGCCACATGATAAAAGCCTTTTCCTACGGATGTCCGCCGCATGGCGGATTTGCCCCGGGGCTAGACCGGCTTTTAATGATTCTGCTTGACTGCGATTCAATCCGCGATATTTACGCTTTTCCCAAAGACGGGCAGGCGCGCGACGTGATGATGGACAGCCCGAGCGAGGTAAGCGAGAAGCAATTAAAGGAGATAGGGATTAAGATCGCATGACGAAATTTTAAATAACAAATTTTAAATTTTAAATGACGTATAATTTGGAGGGTAGAACAATAAAGTTTGGCGAAGAAATATTATTTTTGGCCAAATCTTTAGAAAAAAATATCATAAATAATCCTTTGATAAGCCAAATTGTCAGATCGGGGACCAGTATTGGCGCCAATTATTTTGAGGCTAATGGCGCTGCCTCCAGAAAAGATTTTAAGAATAAAATCTGTATTTGCAAGAAAGAAGCAAGGGAAACAAAGTATTGGCTGGAATTAATCGCTAAAGCCAATGATGGCCATAAAGATAAGTGCAGAATATTATGGAAAGAAGCTAACGAATTAACTCTGATATTTTCGAAAATTATTTTGACAATTAATAAAGGTGAATAGTCAATTAAAATTTATCATTTAAAATTCAATTAAAATTTAAAACTTAAAATTTAAAATTAGATTATAGAGTTTGCCGGATAATCGTATTTTTCTCGTTCTTAAAAATAAAGTATGGCAAATGTTTTACATAAAGTTTATGCAGAAAGTTTTGATAAGGCAAATTTATAAGGAACCGGAAAAATTTTTGGCTGGCCATTATTCGGCTAAGGCGGAAAAAATTTCTGTTTCCGGCTGGGTTCGGACCGGGCGGTCTTCCCCCAATGTCGGTTTTATTGAATTGAATGACGGAACTTTTTTAAAAAATTTGC
The DNA here is from genome assembly GCA_028711655.1 of Patescibacteria group bacterium. Classification (NCBI taxonomy): domain Bacteria; species Patescibacteria group bacterium. Next base: position 14,819 of record JAQTRU010000016.1, on the reverse strand, counting down.
AGGTTGTTTATGAAGATAATCTGAATAATTTCGAAGAATTGACGAAAATTTCTGTCGGTTCGGCTATTACGGCGGAGGGGGAATTGATAAAATCTCCGGCCGCCGGCCAGGCCTTTGAATTAAGGGCGGATAAAGTTGAAATTATCAGCTTAACCGACGAAGGCTATCCTTTGCAGAAGAAGCGCCATTCTTTTGAATTTCTGCGCACGGTTGCCCATCTGCGGCCAAGAACCAATACTTTCTCCGCGGTTTTCCGTTTGCGTTCGGTTTTGGCCTTTGCCATTCATAAATTTTTTCAGGAAAGGGGGTTTATCCATCTCCATTCCCCGATTATTACCGGCAGCGACTGCGAGGGAGCCGGAGAAATGTTTAATGTGACCATGTTTGACATAAATAAGCCGCCGAAAGATGAAAAAGGCGAGATTGATTACAGCCAGGATTTTTTCGGAAAAAAAACCAACTTGACGGTAAGCGGGCAATTGAACGGCGAAGCCTTTGCTTTGGCCTTTCGCAAGATTTACACTTTTGGCCCGACTTTCCGGGCGGAAAATTCCAATACGGCGCGGCACGCGGCGGAATTTTGGATGATAGAGCCGGAAATCGCTTTTGCGGATTTGGAGGATAATATGAATCTGGCCGAAGAAATGGTAAAATATTTGATAAATTATATTAGGCAGAATTGCTCGGCGGAGATGGAATTTTTTTCCAGATTTATTGATAAAGGCCTGGACCAGCGCCTGGACAATGTGGTAAAGTCGGATTTTAAACGTTTGACTTATACCGAAGCGATTGAAATATTGAAAAAAGCCAAGGAAAAATTTAAATATCCGGTAAAGTGGGGGATTGATTTGCAGACCGAGCATGAGCGCTACTTGACGGAAAAAGAATTTGGCAAACCGGTTTTTGTCACGGATTATCCGGCGAAAATAAAAGCTTTTTATATGCGTTCCAATGACGATGGCAAAACCGTGGCGGCCATGGATTTGCTGGTGCCGGGCGTAGGGGAGATTATCGGCGGCAGCCAAAGGGAAGAGCGCTTGGATATTTTGAAAAAAAAGATAAAAGATTTCGGCTTGCGAAAAGAGGATTATGAATGGTATTTTGATTTAAGGAAATACGGCGGAGTCAAGCATGCCGGATTTGGCTTGGGTTTTGAGCGCGCGATAATGTATTTCACCGGCATGGCCAATATCCGCGACGTTATTCCTTTTCCCAGAACTCCGAAAAATGCGGAATTTTAGAATAAGATTCTTGGGATTTTTAAGACTCTTAGGATTATTAAGATTATGAAAAATATGAACCCCGTTAGAAATAATTTTAAAGCATGTTTAAGGGGGCAAAGATATTAAAAATAACAATATTATTATGGAGAGAAAAAATCAAGAAATTTCTAATGGGGACAATGGAAAATTTGAAATTCCGGAAGAGCAAAGGCAGGCGGAAAGGGCTAAAGCCGAGGACTTAAAAGAGAGGCTAAGTTCTCTTAAGAATAGAGATACGGCCGTAGACCGAATGGCAGTCGCTCAAAAAATCGCAGATTTTGCCAATCTATTAAAAGAAAAATATAAAGGAAAGGTTGATAATTATATTCTTTTTCATATTTTAGTCGGAAGTTCCTATGATGAAAAAGATTGTGATTTTTTTGACTTTTATGACGATTCAATAGAAAAATTTATAGAAGAACTGGAAAAAGAGCAAGAAAAAGCTGAAGATGAAAAATAAATTTAAAAAATATGCGGCTGTCCGGCTTGCAAAAATATATTTTAGGCCAATGTTACCTTAATAAAAACGGCCTAACCCCGAAGGCGGATTTTTATGGTTTTTATCCTAAAAAAGAATTTGAAGAAAATAAAAAGAATATTCAGGATATCATAAACAAAAGTTTGGAAAGCCTGGTGGATAAAGATTTGCTCATAGCTTTCGGCCATAAAACCGCAAAGAAGTGGTTTATACATAAAGTTAAATTAACAGCCATGGGGAAAAGAGAAGCTAAAGAAATAATAAAACAGCGGCAGGGAAAACTGCCGATTAAGTAACACGTGAATGTTGCGAATAGAAAATATAAATTTTTATTTTTTTATTTTATTATTTTATTTTTAAATTGTATGGAAACAAAAAACAATGCGGCGAAATTCGCTTTTTTCTACATGTTATCCCTGGTGGCGCTTATTTTCATGGCCCTTACTTCGGGCATGATCGTCTTTCAGATTATTAATAAGAATATTCCCGATGTTTTGAACCTTTATCAGGGCCGATTTTCCCCGAGCCAGCTGAAATTCGCCATTTCCGCTTTAATAATTTCCGCGCCGATATTTTATATTTGCTTGTGGCGGATTTATAAAAGTTTATTATCGGGCGCCCTGGACAAGGATTCCGGCATAAGGAAATGGCTTACTTATTTTATTCTTCTGATTTCTTCCGTTGTCATGCTGGGCTGGCTGATCGGGACAATTAACAGCTTCTTGGATGGGGAGCTTACCACTAAGTTTATTCTTAAGGCCATTACCGCGATTTTCATCGCGGCCGCGGTTTTTACTTTTTATTTTTATGATATCCGGCGAGAAAATGTCCAAGAGAAAAATCGGGTCGTCCAGGTTTATTTTTACGCTTCCTTGGTTCTGGTCATAGCGGTTTTTACCGCCTCGCTTTTCATTGTGGAGTCGCCGACGGAAACCCGAAACCGGAAATTTGATAATTTTATTCTGGATAATTTCAACAATATAGATATGGCCATCGCCAGTTATTACAAGGAATTTGGCGAATTGCCCGAGAGCTTGAATGAGCTAAAGTCCGAATATAGCTATTTGGGCGAAGACGCCATAAAAGACCCGGCTTCTAAAATTTTGTTTGATTACCGCGCGGTTGATAATAATACTTACGAACTTTGCGCTACTTTCATGGCTTCAAACAAAGATGAAGATGCGGCGGAATACAGCTACTACAAGGACAGGTGGGCGCATGACGCCGGCTACCAATGTTTGCAACAGAAAGTGCATAATGAAGATGGCCTTAAAGTTCCCGGGCCGGTGCCGATGAGATAAAAATAAAATAAAAAAATAAAAAAATAATATCATCGCCTGCGCCTCACAGCAGTCTTCATTAGGGACTGCTGGGCAGGGAAATTTTAAAACAAACAGTCCTCTGGTGAGAGATTGTTGCTAGGCGAAAAAGAAATATTATAATAATATAAAAGTCCAAGGAGGAGTTACTTTTTGGGCTTTTTAATTGGCTCTTTGAAAATATAACAATTGATATAAAACACAGATCACAGATAGGGGGGCAGAAAATGGAAAAGAGATTTTGGATTGTAGTTGGACGGGTCATTTTGTCTATCGTCCGGGCGATTTGGAGAAAGACGGAACCTATTTTTGATTTTATAGGGAATATTATCGCCCTGGCTATGTGCGCGGCAGTAGCCATTATTTTCCTTTTTATAAGTCTTTTCATAAAAAATGAAGTTCCGAAAAAGGACAAAATATCAATCCCTGGGGCGATCGGCGCAATCGTTTTAATCGTTTTTTGTGTAGTCGTAGTTTTACCCTTGTCTTTATTGAAAGACGGGGTGCTGGGGATGGTATTTCTCGGTTTATTTTGGGCGAAAGAAAAATCGGTTCGTTAAAATGAAAATTGAAAGCGAGAGGAGAAAGGGAATGAAAAAAAAGAATGGCGGACATCAGCCGAAAATCAGCGGCCGGCCAAAAAGATGCGCTAATATTCCCGGCAGCCGCGCTTGCCAGAAAATGAGAAAGAGGGGTAACAGCTTGTGCCGGGAATGTACGGCCGCGGGAAAGAATTCAGTCTCTGTTTAGTTTCAACCTGTAAGGAAGGAGAAGTAAAGAGATGGCAGAAAGAAATTTTTGGGAATTGTTGAGAGCCCGGTGGGCGGCTGGTAAATTCGTCTGCGTTGGGCTGGATAGCGACTTCAAAAAAATTCCTGAAGCTGCGCGTCGACCCGGCAATGAGTGTCAGGTTGACGTGGCCAATACCGTCGTCGCCTTCAACCGAGCTATTGTGGAAGCGACGGTAGGCAGTGTCTGCGCCTATAAGCCGAACATCGCTTTTTATGAGGCGCATGGTAGTGAAGGATCTGCGGCTCTGCATCGTACTATCGTGGATATTCATATCATTGCACCTAACGTCCCCGTGATTCTTGATTACAAACGCGGGGACATCGGCAATACTAACACTGGCTACGTGCAATCAGCATTTAACTTCTTCCAAGCAGACGCTGTCACGGTTCATCCGTATCTTGGCGCCGAAGCGCTTGCCCCGTTTTTGGACCGGCCAGACAAAGGCATTTTTGTGCTTTGCCGCACTTCCAATAAGGGCGCGGGTGAATTTCAGGATCTGCAGGTGTTGCTCACTCCGGAAGATTGCCAGGAGCTTTTCTTCAACGAGACTATTGGTGACTGCACTCGCGACATTCCAAATGACCCGATCCTTATGCCGATGTACCAATTCGTCGCGTACCGGGTTGCCAATCATTGGAATAAAAACGGCAATTGCGCTCTTGTTGTCGGTGCGACCTATCCCGAGGAGCTGGCCGAGGTGCGCAAGATTGTCGGTGATATGCCGATTCTTATTCCCGGCATAGGCGCGCAAGGCGGTGATGTGGAGAAAACCGTTACGGCCGGCAAAGACAGCCAGGGACAAGGAATGATTATCAATTCCTCGCGCGGCATTATTTTTGCTTCTGACGGCTCTGATTTTGCCGAAGCCGCGGCGGGGAAAGCCAAAGAACTGCGAGATCAAATCAGAGCCGTGGGCGGAAACGTAGTTTAACCCTTTTTGATTTAAGGAGGTGAAAGTATGTCTTCTGATTCATTTGCCCGAGTGGCTGACATGATTTTTGCGAGAGAGGCCCTTAAGTTCGGGGCTTTCAGGCTGAAACTTCACGAGAAGTTTCCGGATGCTCCTCTGTCGCCTTTTTATCTCAACTTGAGAACGCCGGACAACCCGAAACCGGGGCCGCTTACCCCGGAAGATTGCATTTTGGCGGCAGAACTTCTCTGGCGGAAGATTCTGGAAAGCGGTTTAACCTTTTCGGCCATAGCCGGCATACCCAATGCCGGAGATCCTTTGGCTGAAGCGATAGAGAAGGTCGCGGCCGCGCCAAGATGCTTCAAAATTATCAGGCTGAGGAAGAAGGTGGAGGGCGACAAACGGCAAATCATGCCTTTGGTAGGCGACTATCGCCAAGGGGAAAGGGTTTTGTTGCTTGATGATCTTATAACCAGGGCGGATTCAAAGTTTGAGGCGATTGAGGCGATCAAGCAGATGGGCCTGGAAGTTGCTGGCTTGATTGTCTCGGTTGACCGCCAGCAAGGAGGCAGACAGGAGCTTGAAAAAGCCGGGTATACGCTGATTTCGGCTTTTACCATCACCGAACTGTTTGACTACTATTATAAAAAGGGTATGATTACCTGGGAAAAATACGAAGAATGCCTGGCTTATCTTGCCGGCGATTAAGGAGGTGAAAATATAAATAAGGCTAACTCTTAGGGTTGGCCTTTTTTCTTTGCTTTCAAGCCAAAATTAAGGTATAATATTAACTGTTAACATTTAACAATTAACATTTAACAATTATATGTCGAAGAAGACAAAACTGCCGGCTAAATTAGAAGAATATCTAAAAAAAGCCGGAGTGAAGCACAATATTTTAGAGCATCGGACGGTTTATACAGCCGTGGACGCGGCCGCGACTATGAAGAAAAAAATGGGGGAAATTGCCAAGTCCCTTTTAGTCCAAGCGGACAAGGATTATTTTTTAGTGTTGCTGCCGGCGGATTATAATTTGGATTTTAAGAAATTAGGCAAATGCTTGGGGGCGCAGACGGGTAAAAAAATTAAAGCGGTAAAAATTCCGGGCGAGAAAATGATGGCGAAGGCTTTAAAAATTAAAGCCGGGACATTAAGCGCTTTTGGCCAATTGCATAAATTGCCGGTAATCGCGGATAAGGCTCTGATGAAAGCGAAAAAAGCGGTTTTTTCTTCCGGAAGCTTTAACCACTCCGTAGAGATGGCGGTCAAGGATTTTGTAAAATTGGAAAACGCGGTGTTGGGGAGCTTTGGGATAAAGAGAAAAGTAAAGATGGAGAAAGCGGGGAAGGCAAGAAGGAGAAGAATTTCCGTTAAGAAGGCGGTGAAGAAGAGTAAATAGAGTTTTAAGATTCTTAGGATTATTGAGACTTTTAAGATTCTTAGGATATTATAAAGACAATATCGTAAGAATCTTAAAGATCCTCAGAATCTCAATAATCCTATTTTATAAAAAGATGATGGATTTCAAAACTGAAAAATTTGAAGGGCCGCTGGGATTATTGCTGCAATTAATAGAGAGAGAGGAGCTGGACATAACCGAAGTGAGCCTGGCTAAAATTGCCGACCAATACATTGATTATATAAAAAAATCAGGCGTGATTAATCCGGACGAGATAGCGGATTTTTTAGTTATTGCCGCGAAATTATTGTATATAAAATCAAGGGCGCTTTTGCCTTATCTGTATACGGAAGAAGATGAAGAAGTTGAAGAGCTGGAACAGCAGCTCCGGATGTATAAAGAATTTCTGGAAGCGATGAAAGTCATTGAGGCGATGGTGGGTAAAAAAAAATTTATGTTTGCCCGGGAGTTTGACAAGAAATCGGTCCTGGCCAATTTAAAGATTTTTTCCCCGCCGGCAAAATTGAGCAAAGACGATCTGGCCGCTTCCCTTAAAGATTTAATAAGCCAAGTTAAACCGGAGGAAGAAGTATTGGAGGAAGAAAAGTTAACAAGAAAAATAAACATTGAAGATAAAATTTTGGCCATCCAAAAAACGCTGTTGGAAAAAATCCGGATAAATTTTTCCAAAATTTTGGAAAAGGCCGGCTCAAAAACGGAAATTATCGTGAGTTTTCTGGCCGTTTTAGAATTAATAAAACAGCGGGATATCATGGTTGAGCAGGAAAGCCTTTTTGGCGAAATTACCATAAATAAAAATAATTAATATGTCTATCAAGGGAAAAATAGAATCTTTGCTTTTTATCTCTGCTAAGCCGATAACGGTCAAGCAATTGTCCCAATTAGTTAAAAAAGAGCCGAAAGAAGTGGAAGCGGCGGCCAAAGAACTGGCGGATGATTACAAGAAAAGAGGAGGAGGGCTGGCGATAATAAAAAACGGTCCGGCTTTTCAGATGGTAAGCGCTCCGGAAAGCTCAACGCTGGTCCGAGATTTTATAAAGGACGAAACTACCGGCGAGCTCACCCGGCCCAGCCTGGAAACTTTAACCATCATCGCTTACCGCGGACCGATTTCCAAGCTGGATTTGGAAAGAATCAGGGGGGTCAACTGCTCTTTGATTGTCCATAATTTGCTTTTGCGGGGTTTGATTGAGGCCAAACAAGACAAGAAAAAAAATGAAACCTATTATAATATAACTTTTGATTTTGTCCGCTTTTTGGGAATTAACGATGCAAGCCAGCTGCCGGATTATGAGAGGTTGAATAAAGATGATACGCTAGACAGAGTATTAAGTGATAATGGCCAATAAGTAAAAAGCGAAATACAATGACCAATAATCAAATTCCAAACAATAATCAATAACTAAATCTCAATAACTAAACCGTTTGATTATTGGTTATTGAATATTAGAATTTGTTTAGTTGTTGTCTGCCTGCCGGCAGGCAGGTTTCTTGATTATTGATTATTTCTAGATATTTTTTATGTTAATATCCGCCATAACCAGTTTAATCATCGCTTCTTTAATTTTTAGCTTTGCTGTTTCTCCGGCCAAGCCCAATTTCAGTTTTGATATTTTCGGCGCTTTGGCCGGGGAGAAGGGAAGAGTTTTGGGCGTGGGAGAAGAGGAAGTTAATCAGGCGGTTGACAAAGCGGTGGCCGAGATGAGAAAAGTGCCTCTGGCTAACAGGATTTTGCCGGAAAGCGGAGAAAGGATGGGCAGACTGCCGGAATTGCCGGCCCCTCCCGTTAGAAAAGAGTTCGCGGGCGGTCCTGAAGCCGGAGAGTTTACGGTTACGGCAAATAGCGCCGTTGCCGTTGATAAGGAAAGCGGAGCCTTGCTTTTTTCCCATAATTCAAAAGAAGTAACGGCTATTGCCAGCTTGACTAAATTAATGACCGCTTTGGTTTTTCTTGACTACAATCCGGGCTGGGATTCGCCTTATGAAATAAAAAAAGAAGACAGGCGGGAGGGCGGAAAAATCCATCTTTTCCAGGGAGAAAGGGTCACGGTAAAAGATTTATTCCATTTGAGTTTAGTGGCTTCAGACAACACTTCCGCCATCGCTTTGGTGCGCTCAACGGGGCTGGCAGAAGAAGAATTTGTGGAGAAAATGAATGAAAAAGCTTCCGCTCTCGGGCTGGTTAACACCCGTTTCAGGGATCCGATCGGCCTTAATAATAATAATGTTTCCACGGCCGAAGAAGCGGCAAAAATGATCATATATTCTTTGGACCGGAGAAGCATAAGGGAAGCGACCCTGATAAAAGAATACAAATTTAAAACTTTGGCCGGGAAAACAAAAAAAGTTTCAACCACCGATTATTTATTGGAAAATTTTCCCGCTAACGGCCTGGAAATAATCGGCGGCAAAACCGGATATACGGATTTGGCCGGCTATTGTTTTGCCGGAGAATTTACCGACGGCAACGGCCGGGAAATCGCCACTGTTATTCTGGGCGGCCAAAGCAGCCGCCAGCGCTTTGAAGAAACAAAAAATTTGGCTGAATGGGTTTATGAAAATTACGAATGGTAGTTCGCCTCGTAATTTTTGGGTTTTTGGGGATAAGTGGTATAATAAAATAAGCCATATTTACGCTCCATGTTTAATTGTCCGAGATTGAAAAATTTTTTCGAGTTTGCCCCCTTAAATACTCGCAAAGCAAATTCAATGGGGTTTACTTTAATTGAGCTTTTGGTGGTTATTTCCATTATCGGGCTGGTAGCCACAATCGCTTTTTATTCGGTAAATCTTACGAGGGAAAAAGCCAAAATCGCCAAAGCCAAGGCTGATTTAAAGCAGATCGCCATAGCCATAGATATTTTGGCGAACGATACAGGCCTTCATCCCGGCAAGTTGAGCTTATCGCCATGCGTCCAGGATCCGGAAATGTACTTGGACACCTGCAATGCCGGTTTGGTCTGCGACTCCGGTTTTCCCAACTGGCAGGGCCCTTATATGGCGTCTGTTCCGCTTGACCCGTGGGGAAATAAATATATTTTTGACGGAGATTACGGATCGGCCAGGGCCATACATTCAGGCGGTCCGAATAGAAGCGGGATAAACGTCTATGATACCGACAACGTAGTTTACGTGCTTTGCGGCACGTGCGGGTCTGCGTATGGCTGCGATTAAAATATAATTTTGGTTTTTAAAAATAATGGGCAGGAAAGGCGAGCGCGAAAAAAAGAATAAAAATTCGCCAAAAGATATTTTGGGGTTTACATTGATAGAACTTTTGGTTATCATTTCAATTATCGGGCTTCTGTCTTCGGCCGCCGTGTTCGCCCTGAATAATGCCAGAATAAAAGCCAGAGACGCCAAAAGAGCGGCGGATTTAAAGCAAGTGCAAAAAGCTTTGGAGCTATATTTTGACAATCATAATGCTTATCCGACTTTGGGGACATCCTGGTCTTGTAGTTGTCCGACCGGCAATTGTATTTCCGGACATACTTGGTATACGGCGCTTAAGCCCTTGGTGGACGAGGGCTTGCTCCCATTTTTGCCATCTGACCCGGTTAACGAGATTAGGGGGAGCGAATATTATTGTTATGAATACAGCCCTCCTACTTTTACTTCGTCTTGGTATTGTAATGGAATACGGCGGACTGATTATGAATATGCCTTATTTTTTTCGGCAGAGGGAGGTGATTTTGATCTCCCGAGGGTTACGGATTCGTCCGGAAACCCTTTGGCATATTATGACTACTGTATTTTGGGCCCGCTTAAATAAATAAAATTTTTAACTATAAATTATGTCAAAAGAAAGAAATAAAATCATTATCGCCAATTGGAAGATGAGGCTGATGCTTGGAGAAAGTTTAAAGATGGCGGAAAAATTCAAAGAGAAATTCAGGGATTTTGCCAAAGAGGAAGTCGTGGTCTGCCCGTCTTCTGTCGTTTTGAGCGAGATCGGCAGAATGTTTGAAAAAACTAAATTAAAATTGGGGGCCCAGAATGTTTTTTTTGAGGAAAGCGGTTCTTATACCGGCGAGATTTCCCCAAAAATGATTCTTGAGGCCGGTTGCCAATATGCCATTATCGGCCACAGCGAGCGGCGTCGTTTCCTTTTGGAAAATTACGCCATGATTCATCAAAAAGTGAAGGAAACTTTGAATACTCCGGGCCTGATCCCGATTGTCTGCATCGGCGAGGAAAGCGAAGAAAGAAAAACGGACAAAAGGGATTTTGTTTTGGTTGACCAGTTGCAGCAAGCTTTGGGCGGCATTAATATTCTGGAAAATCAGCAGGTGGTTGTGGCTTATGAGCCGGTTTGGGCAATCGGTTCGGGATTGGCGATTGAGCCGGCGGAAGCCGACTATGCCCACAAAATCATCGGGCTGGCCCTGAAGGATATGTTCGGCCTGGGCGTGGTTAATAAAAATTTTCGCATTATTTACGGCGGCAGCGTGACCAGCAAGAACGTGAAGAGTTTTGCCGAATTGGAAAATATTGACGGTCTTTTGGTCGGTGGCGCCAGCTTAGACCCGGAAGAGTTTTATAAAATCGCCAAGGGGATATTAAGATAGTAAATAACCAAGAAACAAGGTACAAGATACAAACAATATTCAATAACCAAATTTCAATATCCAAGCATTCTAGTTAATTGGTTATTGATTATTATCATTTTATGTTAGTTCACATTAAAGAAATAATTAAAGAAGCGGAAAAGGGCGGCTATGCGGTCGGCGCTTTTAATATCCATAATCTTGAATCCGCTCTGGGCGTGGCGCGAGCGGCCAACAAGGCGAAATCCCCGGCGATTATCCAGGTTTCGGAAGGGGCGATTAAATATATGGGTTTAAAGCCGATTACCCATATTGTTTCCACGATTGCGAAAAACATCGCCGCCGAGGTGCCGATTGCCCTGCACTTGGATCATGGCAGCAGCTTTGATTCTATTTTTGAGTGCATTAACTCCGGTTTTACTTCGGTTCATATTGACGCTTCTTCCCTGCCTCTGGACGAAAATATCAATATGACCAAGCACGTGGTTGAAGTGGCTCATTCCCGGGGCGTCTGGGTGCAGGGAGAAATCGGAGCCATGGTCGGCGGCCATGGCAGCGGAGGAGGTAAGATTAAAAACATACCCTTGGCCGATCCGGCGGAAGTGGTAAAATTCGTAAAAGCCACGAAAGTTGATACCATTGCCGCGGCCATCGGCACGGCCCACGGCGTTTATACCAACGAGGACATAAAGCTTCATTTGCTTAAGGAAATATTGGAAAAAGTGAAAAAACCTTTTGTTTTGCATGGGGGTTCCGGCGTAGAGGATGAAAAAATAAGAGGAGCCATAAAAGAAGGCGTGGATATAATTAATATCGGCAGCGATATAAAAATCGCTTTTTGCGCGACTTTGATTGATAATTGCCTTAAAAACAGGGAAGAAACCGATCCGAGAAATTTGCTTAGGCCGACGATTGAGGCGGTGGAAAAAGTGGTTATCGGGAAAATGAAATTGTTCGGCAGCGCCGGCCGGATAAAAGTCAGAGAAGTGGAAACATAATCAGTGGAAAGTTAAAAATTAATAAAGTTTTTGAAGTTATTAGCTTTTAGCTTTTAGCTTTTAGCTTTTTTTATGTATAACATCATTCCTCTAATTTTAATACTTATCAGTTTAAGCGTGATTGTTTTTATTGCGGTAAGCAAGTTTTCCGTTTTGGCCGGCGTGGATGTTGAAAATATTCCGGCGGAAAAAGAAGCCAGGGCGAAAGAAAGGATCATAAGCAGCCGCTTAAAAAGAAATATTTTTAAATGGAGTTCCTGGATTATAAAGATTTCCAGGTTCTTGGGGGAGAAATCGGGAATTTTATTCAAATGGGCTTATAATAAGCTCCACGAATTGAAGGAAAGTTATGGTTCGGAAATGATTCTGCCCGTTGCGGAAAAGGAGAAAAAAATCGGCGAATTGTCAGTTGAGGCCGAAGAGATGATTGAGGAGGAAAATTATAAAGAAGCGGAAAAAAGGCTGATTGAAATTATCGGGCTGGACAGCCAAAACACCGAGGCCTTTAAGAATTTGGGCAACCTTTATTTTGAGAACAAAAACTATGAAGACGCCAGGCAGACTTTCGGGCATATTTTAAAGCTGATAAAAGACGGGGGGGATAACAATGAAACGGCGGAAATTAATTTTGAGCTGGCTTTGGTGAACCGCGCTGACGGACGTCTGGAAGACGCTTTGCGGGAAATAAAGGAAGCCCTGAAAGTTGTCCCCAATAACCCCCGCTACCTTGACACAATGGCGGAAATCAGTATAATAAAAAAGGATAAAGCTTCGGCCCTAGAGGCTTATAAAAAATTGGAAAAAGTTAACCCGGACAACCAAAAACTGGAAGATTTGAAAAAGCAGATTGATGAATTGTAATTAAATAACAAAATAACAAAATAACAAAATAATATAAAAACAAAAAATGTTTTAAAACATTTTTATGCTGTGAGAAACAGTATTTTTTTAATCAGGACGGGGATTAACACTTAACAATCAATTATGCCGTTGTAGCTCAGCTGGTACCTGCCTGCCGGCAGGCAGGGAGCAACTTTATTACTAGTTCATAAATCAAAATAAAATATGCCGTTGTAGCTCAGCTGGTAGAGCAACTCCATGGTAAGGAGTAGGTCCCGAGTTCAAATCTCGGCAACGGCTCAGGGAATAACAATTAACAGTTAACCTTTAACAATTAACATAAAAATATGAAGACATTCCGTTTTATGGACTTCCCGGTTTATAAGGCGAGTGTTGTATATTATAAAAACATCTTAAAAATTATAGAGAAGGTTAACGATTATAGCTTAAAAGACCAAACGAAAAGAGCGGCTTTATCAGTTGCCCTAAATATAGCTGAAGGTTCGGCGGTAAAATCAGACAAAGAGTTTGCTCGTTATCTAGAAAAATCCCTAGGTTCTTTAAATGAAACAGTAGCCTGTTTACAAATTATGGCGGAAATTAATTTGATTAGCGGGAAAATTTATAATATTATGTTAGAACAATCTGAAAATATAGCCAGACAATTAGGGGGTTTTAAAAAACGGCTGACATTTTAAAGTTTAAAAGTTAATTGTTAATAGTTAAAAGTTATTACCCGGGTCGGTACCAAAGCGGTCAAATGGGACAGACTGTAAATCTGTTGGCTTTCGTCTTCGCAGGTTCGAATCCTGCCCGGCCCACAAAAAAAAGAGCGGTTTCAATTCCGCTTTTTTTGTTTTTGTTTGACTTTTTTCGCATTTTGTAGTACAATTTTGAATAACAAGGGAATTTTATAGCAAAATAAATGAAATTTTTTATTAGAGTTAATAAAATGAAAAGAGAAATAAAAGATTCTGACGCCGATGGCTTGTTTGACGAAGAAGAAAAGAAATTAGGCACCAATCCGTACAAAAAGGATAGCGATAATGACGGCTTGGCTGATTATGAAGAGGTGAATGTCTATGGCACAGATCCCAATAATCCCGATACGGATGGAGACGGCATTTCTGACGGGGACGAAGTGAAGATGGGCCGCAATCCGCGCGGACCGGGCAAATTGAAAGATTTGTTTATTCCGCACGCCGGCAATGATTACAAACCGCAGGCTTTGGCGCCCCGGCGGATATTTTTTCATGCCGTAAGCGCGGTTTTAATCAAAGTTTTGGTTATCGGCTTTGTTCTTATTATTCCCATCAGCGCCTGGCTTACGCCCGACGTGCTTCTGGAACAGGCCCAAAAAATTATTGAACTTACCAACAGAATCAGGCAGAATTTCGGCGTCCAGCCATTGGTGGAGAGCGACTTGCTTACCCGGGCCGCTTACAATAAAGCTGAAGACATGCTTTTGAACCAATATTTCGCCCATATCGGCCCTGACAAAAAAACAGTAAAAGATTGGCTTTCCGGCGTAAATTACAAATACGCCATGGCCGGAGAAAATTTGGCCATGGGATTTTCCGGGGCGGAAGAAGTGGTTAACGGCTGGACAAAGAGCCAAACCCATTACGCCAACATGATTGACCCGGATTTTTCCGAAATCGGAGTCGGTTTGGCCAGCGGCTTTTACGGAGATTATGACACGACTTTGGTTGCCCAGTTTTTCGGCTCCAGCCAGCCGGCAGTTTCCGCGGCCGCTATCGCCGAAAAGGAAGAGAAACCCGCCATTACTTTGAATCAGGAAGATCGAGAAATTTCAGCGGATAGCGTTATTGAGCCGGCAGTCCGGGGAGAAAAGGAGGAAAAAGCTCTTTCTCCGCTGGCAAGGCCGGTTTTGGTTTATCCGGCCAAAGGGCTTTTGACCGGCCAGAATTTGATAGAAGCCAAAGTTTTTGCTCCGCAAGCCGAGGAAATCATTATTTTTAGCAACGGAGAAGAAATCGCCCGCACCCGGGAAATCGCGGACGGCTTCGCGCATCTGACGATAGATTTGCCCGAAGGCGCCCATAATTTAAAAGCGGTCGCTGTCCGGGCGGAAGAAAGGGCGGAATCGGAAGACTATCCCGTAACCGTGGATAATACGGCGCCGGCGGTTGACCCGGAGAGAACGAAGCTTGCCGTGGTTGAATCGGCCGGGCAGGAAGAAAAAATCGTCAGGGCCGTGGCTTATTTAAGCCCCGATACCGATTCTGCCGA
>JAQTRU010000015.1 GCA_028711655.1 Patescibacteria group bacterium | reverse complement strand
GGCCGCGAAAAATTGCCCTAATTGCGTAGCGGCCTGGGAAACCCTCGGCACGGTTTATCGCGAGATAAGATTTTTTACGCGGGGAAGCGAAATTTGGGCGGCCAAAGCTTTTAGCCAGGCCTCTGCCTTAGAGCCCTCCAACCCGGTAATCATGACAGAACTGGGCAAAGTTTATTTGGATGCTGATAAGCTAGATGAAGCCGAAGAGGCCCTAAGGAAAGCGTTGGAACTTAAAAATAATTATCACGAAGCGGATTTTGCCTTGGCCCGTCTTTATGGCCAGCAAGGCAAGGCCGGAGAAGCGTTGGAAATTTTGGATAAACTAAGCCTAATTTATAAAGATGAAAGGATATATTATGAGCAAGGCCGGCTTTATTATAATCAGGGAGAAATTGACAAAGCCCTGGATAGGTTTTTGGCGGTAATAGAGATAAATCCGGAACATGCCAATGCCTTGTACAGCATCGGGCTGGGCTTGGAGCTAAAAGGCGAAGATAAATTGGCTTTGGAATATTTTAAAAAAGTTTTAGAGCTTAATCCGGATAATGCGGAAATCAAGAAAAAAGTGGAGGAGATGGAGAAGTAGGTGGTGGATACTGGGTGTTAGGTTTTGGGTGCTAGGTATTAGACGTTGGGTTTTAGATATTAGATACTTTTTTTTAAAAAAGAAAAGCACCGATTCAGTAGATTCGGTGCTTTTGCGTTATAAAGATAATTTCCTCCTGTTATTCGGACATACTCACGCCGCTGTAATTTGCAGCTACGGCAATGTAGCGTTGCCTGGTTTCTTCGATTTTTTCTTCGGGGAGCCTCGGAATGGGCGGATCGGGCTGTCCGGCTTTGCGGGCAGCCTTGAGCTCGTCGTAATATCCCATTTCAATGAAGAGCTGGCGCAGGTACTCTTTGGAGTAATGCTCAACCCTCCCGTCTTCAAGAGCTTCAAGCAGACAGAAACGGTCTTCATCCGGGGTGCCGAAAACGTCACCGATGAGTTTCTCGCGGTTCGGCCCCATCAGGCACTCCATTTTGCCATCCACCAAGGCGAAGCCGCTGGCGTTCAGCTCAAAACCGATAGCGCCGGTAAGCCGGTCAATCATTGACCAGAATTCAAGCGCGTCTTTTTCCGTAATGCCGGCCATCGCGCAGGCCTCGGAAAAAGTGATGTCGCGGTCAATATCCTCGAATTTGGTGGTGAAATGATGGACCGGCCAGGGGAACGGCGTGCCCACCCTGGGAATGGCTCCCGCGGGCAATCCGTAATCCTCCGGATTTTTATCCCCGGCGCTGAAATTTCGGTGGATGCTTCCGGCAACCCTCAAACGGTAAATCCATTCGGCCGGAACAACATAATTTGCGTCAGCCGGAGTGAGGGAGCGGCCGGTAATGACCTGCGCCCTTTTCACTCTGATCGTTGCCTGGTCAAGTTGTTCCACGAAGTGAGTGGGGATTCCGATTGACTGGGCCATAAAAAAAGACTGTACGGCGCAGGCGCAGACAGCCTGCCCTTTGCCCTTGATTTCATAATCGGCCCGGCCGACATCAAACACCGAAAAAGTGTCAAGGAAGCGGAAGGCGATATCATCTGTGCCGGGAAGGGCATAGATATCTTTTGCGCTTCCGTTAAGGATGAGGTTCCCGAGTTTTGTTAGTTGCATCAGCTTCTCCTTTCAGTTAGGGTTTACAAACGAACATTTTCCTTACCTTACCAGACTTTTTATAAAAAATCAAGAATAAAAAAAATGAAATAAAAAAGCGGCGTTTGACTTGCGTCGAGCGCCGTTGTTTTTTACTCAAAGGGTTTTTATCTTGCTTCTGGCGTATTGGACGATTTCGCCAGTTTTTTCTGCGGCATCGCCCGTGTATCTTTCCGGATAGTGGAGGAGATCCCAGACTTCTTCCGGAATGTTGCCTATAACATTCTTCAAACCATCATCATCTTCCGCCAGTTCGCTCAAAACTTCAACCAAAGGGACTTTTCTTTCAGCCGCCGGCGAAACCAGCTTCCGGTTGACCAATTCGTGCGCGTCCCCCTGATATCCGGCCATCTGAATGGCGATATAGAGAGGTTCGGCCAAAATCAGATCGGCGCTCATCTGGAAATTTTTCTGACAAGCGTCGCCATTAATCGTAATTCGGCTGATAAAAGGCTCCCCGTTATTATTTGGCCGCAAAAGGGCATTGAGCTGTTGCTGGAGATTGATTACGATGATGGGGAAATCCCTGACCACGGAACTGCCGACAAGGTCTCGTTGATGCTCGCTTATCAAAGTGTCAAGGACCTTGCCGAACTCATTTTTCGTTCTTATCCACATACCCTCCAGATTTTCGAAATTGATCGGGTTTCTTTTGTGGGCCATAGTGGAAGAACCGACCTGGGTGGCTTCAAACGCTTCCGCGACCTCGGCTATTTCGGTTCTCATTAGATGCCGACAATCCCTGCCGAACTGGGCTAATGAAGCTGATAGCATACAGCAGGAGAAAAGAAAATAAGCGAGCGGTTCCGGCGGTAATATCTGGTTGCTGATTCTTGCCGGCGGCAGGTTCAATTTTTCCAGCACGAGTTTTTCAAAAGTTTTTTCACCACAAAGCCGATTGAAGCCGAGGCCGATCTGGGCGTTATGAGCGCCGACGGCTCCGGAAATTTTTCCCTCCAAAGCCAGACTGAAATAATCAATTTTTTCCCAATTATGGACAATCCGGCTTAAAATAGTTGCCAGCCAAAATCCGACCGTTATGGGCAGAGCATGCTGCCCATGCGTCCTGCCGATCTGGATTTGGCTCGCGAATTTTTCCGCCAAGTCCGCAAAATGGAATACGACTTCTTTTATGGACGGGCGGAGGACAGAATCATAAGCTTTCTGGAATTGGAGCATACGCCCCGTGTCCAGCGGATCATAACTCGTAAGGGGAATGTGAACCCACTTTTTTAATCCGCCCCGGATTATTTCTTGAGCTGCTCTCACCCAGGCTCTGACATCATGGTGAGTTATTTCTCTTTCAATCCTGTCAACCTCGGTTGTCGGAATAGCGAGGATTTTTTCAATCAAATCCGTTTGCAATTCGGCCATCTCTTCCGACGGGATTACCCCGATTTCTCCGAGAACCATCAAGGTGGCGATTTCCACTCCAGCGGCTTCTTTGTAAAGATTGTCATAGCCGAAGATTCCTGCCATTACCCTTGGCTGATATCTCGGGTTTCCGGGCATGATTAAATTTTTCATTCTTGCGTCTCCTGTTTGAGCGTGTTTTTATCTTGGTTAATCTAGTTGTCAAATGAACAAAAAAGCCAACCTCCTCTTTAGTTTGGCTTTTGTAAGATTTTTAATTTGGAATTCTGAAATTTACATTCTGAAATCTGAATTTACCTGTGCCCAGGGAGAGAATCGAACTCTCATGGACTTGCGTCCACACGATTTTGAGTCGTGCGCGTCTACCAGTTCCGCCACCAGGGCCTTTTGATTTTAGATTTCAAATTTAAGATTTTAGAATTTCTCTCTTTTTAAGCTGCCGGGAAGGTAATTTAAAATAGGCTTTAAGCTCTTCCTTAATAATTTAGCTGTTTTTAGTATAATAAAATTAAACTAAATTGTCAAAACCATATAGATAAGTTATAATAATGATATAATTCAAATCTACAAATTAATTCAAATGTTTGTTTTGCCTTCGGCAGCCCTGCTACAAATAGGGCACATGCGAATTATGCCGCGAATATCATTTGTAGATTTGAATATCATTTGTAGATTTGAATTATTGTATGGGAAAGATTATCTCCATCGTTAACCAGAAAGGCGGAGTGGGTAAAACTACTACGGCCGTAAATTTAGGCGCTTACTTGGCGGCTTTGGGTAAGCAGGTTTTGTTAGTGGATATTGATCCGCAGGCCAATGCCACTTCCGGCTTGGGGATTGACCACAAGAACCTGGAAAGCGGCATTTATGAAGCGATTATCGGGGCTAAACCAATATTTGAAATTACCAAAAGAACCTTGCAGGACGGGTACAAAATCGCCCCTTCAACTCTGGCTTTGGCCGGCGCCGGCGTGGAATTGGTTAATATGGAAAACCGGGAATACCGGCTGGCCCGAATCTTGGAACATATAAAAGACGAATATGATTATATAATAATTGACGGGCCGCCTTCCTTGGGGCTTTTGACTATAAACAGCTTGGTGGCGGCGGATGAAATTTTAATTCCGATTCAAAGCGAATATTACGCTTTGGAGGGCGTAGGCCAACTTTTAGAAACCATCGGCTTGGTGCAAAACAATTTAAAACCGGAATTAGGGATTATGGGCGCAATTATTACTATGTTTGACGGGCGAAATCGTCTTTCCTCTTCGGTTATGCATGAATTATACCAGTATTTTCCCAATCGTGTTTTCCGTTCGGTAATTCCCCGAAGCGTGAAATTGGCTGAAGCGCCGAGTTATGGCCGGTCAATCCTGCACTATGATCCGGGTTCGCGGGGCGGGAAGGCGTATGAAAGATTAGCCAGGGAAGTAATAGATTTAGAAAATTAATAATTAAAAATGAATAATTATTGCATTTGCTTCGCTCATAAATTTTACATTTTTCATTTTAAATTTTAAATTATTTTTATGTCTAACGGACTGGGACGGGGGCTTGGCTCCCTTATTCCGCAAAAAGTGAAAAAAATGGACGCCTTGCCCGACGAAGGCTTGAGCGTGGTTGATATTACTTCCGAAGACGACCGGGGAAAGGTGTTGGAAGTGAATCCGGATAAAATTCAAGTCAATCCGATGCAGCCCCGGAGGCAGTTTGCCGATTTCAATATGGATGAACTGGTCGAATCAATCAAGGAATATGGAATTATTCAGCCTTTGGTGGTTACCAAAAAAGGGGATGAGTATGAGCTAATCGCCGGAGAGCGGCGTTTGCGCGCGGCCAAAAATTTGGGCCTAAAAGAAGTGCCGGTGATTGTCCGCGACGCTTCCAGCCAGAGAAAATTGGAAATGGCTTTGGTGGAAAATCTGCAAAGAGAGGATTTGAACCCTATTGAGGCGGCTTTGGCCTACAAAAAATTAGCCGATGAGTTTAATCTAACCCAGGAAGAGGTGGCCAAGAGAGTAGGCAAATCCAGATCGGTCATAAGTAATTGCCTGCGTTTTCTTAATTTGCCGGAAGAAGTCCAGCAGGCTTTGGTAGGGGGAGAAATCAGCGAAGGCCATGCTAAATATTTAATCGGCCTTGACGGCCAGGCTAAGCAGATGGCTTTGTTTAAAAAAATTCTTCGCCATAATCTGACCGTGCGGGATACGGATAGAGAGGCCAAAAAAATGGGGGGAACCAAGCAGGCGCGGGTCAAAATTGATTATGCGGATAAAGACCGGGAGTTTTCCTTGCGGGAGTTTTTCGGAGCGAAAACGGAGATAAGGCGCCGGGGCAAAGGCGGATTAATTGTTGTTAGTTTTTTTAGCGATGAAGAACTGGAGAATATAATGGGAAAAATAAAATAATAAAATAATATAAAAAAAGCCGTCTGTTAGGGCGGTTTTCTTTTAGGAAGTTAAAAGTTATCACCGCCAAAGCGGGATCCCGTCTGCTATAAATAAAATAAGGTGGCGGGATAAAGTTCATAAAGTTTTAAAGTTGCGATAATTCCTGTTTTTGCGTTACGCGATACGTTTTATGCGTTACGCGAAGGTATGTTATAATATAGGTATGCGAAAAAATAAAGAAAAAATAAAGCGCATCGGCATAGACGCCCGCTTTTATGGCCCGATTGGCAAAGGTTTGGGCCGGTATACAAAAGAAGTTGTGGACAGGGTCGTGGCCCTAGACAGGGAGAATGAATATGTAGTTTTTTTAAGCAGGGAAAATTTTAACGATTTTGTTTCTGATAATCCGAAAGTGAAAAAAGTTTTAGCTGAAGTCCATTGGTATACTTTGGCCGAGCAGATCATCATGCCTTATTTAATCTGGCGGGAGCATCTTGATTTGCTTCATTTTCCCCATTTTAACGTGCCGATATTGACTCCGGTCAAGTTCGCGGTTACCATTCATGATTTAATTTTAACGAAATTTCCGACCATCCGGGCCACGACCTTGAGCCCGCTTTTTTATAAAATAAAAAATTTTGTTTACAGGGTCGTTATCTGGATGGCCGTGAAAAGGTCCAAAATTGTTATCGCCGTTTCGCAATTCACCAAAGATGATATTGTTCGGCAGTTTAAAATCAGGACGGAGAAAGTAGCCATTACCTATGAGGGGGTTTCCGGCTCGCTTAACGGGAAATCAGGCGATTCCCATGACAAGGAAATACTTTTAGGTTATAATATAAGAAGTCCCTTTTTGCTCTATGTGGGCAATGCTTATCCGCATAAGAATTTAGAAGGGTTAATTAAGGTTTTTTCCGTTATTCACGGAAAAAGGCCTGATTTAAGTTTAGTTTTGGTGGGTAGGCAGGATTATTTTTATAAGCGGGTAAAAGAATTTTCTAAAAAATATTGGGACAAAGAAAGTCCGGTAATTTTTCCCGGCTTTGCGCCGGATGAAGATTTGAAAATTTTTTACAGCCAGGCCTTAGCTTATATTTTTCCTTCGTTTTATGAAGGTTTTGGCCTGCCGCCTCTGGAAGCTATGGCTTGCGGCTGTCCGGTAATAAGCTCTGATAAGTCCAGTTTGCCCGAGGTTTTAGGCCAAGCCGCGATTTATTTTAATCCGGAGGACGAAAAAGAGATGGTAAGAAAAGTTGAAGAGGTTATAGAAGATAAAAATTTGCGAGAAGATTTGGTAAAGAGGGGATACGAGCAAGTTAAAAAATATAGCTGGGAGAAATGCGCGCGAGAAACATTGAGAGTTTATAAAGAGGTTTTAAAAAATTAAAAATAAAAAAGCCACTTATCGTCATTGCGAGGAGCGTAGCGACGCGGCAATCTCTGGTTAAATAGAGAAACATGTTAAACGAACGATACTATTTTGTTTACATTAATACTAATAAATCCCATAATGTTTTTTATACGGGAGTAACCAATAATTTATTAAACAGGAATTACCAACATAAAACCCAAGAAAACAAGTTAAGTTTTACCGCTAAGTATAATGTCAATAAACTAGTTTATTACGAAACATTTTCTGACATCCGCGACGCCATTGCCAGAGAAAAGCAGATTAAGGCCGGTTCAAGAAAAGATAAAATTAACCTGATAATTAAATTAAACCCGGAGTGGAAAGATTTAAGTTTAGATTTGTAAAACCAGAGATTGCCACGGCTCCGCTCCGGCGGAGCCTCGCAATGACATCAGAGGGTTTTTGAAAAATAAAATAGAGGCGGCATCGTTTTATCAATGTCTCGCCTCTATGGTTTTTCCGCTACCCCGTTTTATTCCAGGGGAGCGGTTCGATTGAACTGCAGGAAGAAATCAGTTTCGGGGATGGGCGTGCCTCTATCGGCGCCTTTCTTGAATTTCATGACGAGGAACGGCGCGTCCAGGTTTGGCTCGCAGGGGCGGACGTCCAGGATGATAAAAACCCTCCCATCGCTACCGGTTTTCCTGACCACATCAACCTTCGCGCAGATTTTTTCTCCGAGATCTTCTTGCTCGACGAAGAAATGCCGATTGACGATTATGAGAGGATCCTGCTGTACGATTGTTCCATTCTGCCAGTGGTCAGGGACAGAGATTGGTCCACCCGCCGACTCGAAAGTATGAGCCGATACCAATCTCATTTCCCTTCCCTGCCTGGGAACTTTTACCCAGACATTCCCCACGGTCTCGATGGTTTCATAACTGGATACCGCCGTTGCGTTTGTTGCGTTCATGATTCCCTCCGATCCTTTGAGTGTTTTTGCTTACCCGCAGCCGAACAAATTTATTGAAAGGTTAATATATAATGATAGCACATATTTTATTTTTTGTCAATCGTTTTTAATAAAATTTGGCTAATATAAAGGTAAATTATCCAATTATTAGTAAGCCTATTAGTCGCCGCCAGGTAAAATGGCGGGTGATTGGATATATTAGTTAAAAGTTTGTAAAGTTATAAAGTTTATAATTTTTTTAAAACGTTTCCGGCCAAGAGACTTTATAACTTTTTACTTTAATTTAGAAAAGATGCCCAAAGAAAAAAAAGATAACTATCCTAACCGAACAGATAATTTGAACGTTCTGTCCGTTAAAAAAGAAGACCGGTCTTCCCGCTTTGTCATTGATTTAAAAAAAGCGGCTGAAGAGGGAGAAATGGATAATGAAAACAGGGCTGATGTTTATAAAGGCGGCGATTTTCTGGAAAGGCTGGCGGAATTTAATTTTAAGGAATTTTTTAAGAAGGGCAGAAGTTTGAAAGAGGATTTTCAAATTTTTTTCAATAGTTGCCGCGAGGACAAAAGCAATATCATAAAGGGCGCGGAGCATTTGGTCGCCCACGGGAAAATGCCCCTGGAAACCAAAGAATCTTTAATCGCCAACGGGAAATTAGCCCTTGACTGGTTTGACATTTACAGCGCCAAAATAGAGCAACTGGCTGTTTTCAGCCTGGCCAAATTTATAATTATTGTTTTTTCCTCGGCCGCAAAAATGTTCTATAAATTTTGCTACCGCCTTGGCTGGATATTTTTGTTTTTAATTCGATTTTTTGGGTTAATTTTTCATGAGCTAATCAGCCTGGTTTTTTTAGCGGTTTATAAATTTTATTCCGGCGTTAAATTCATCGGCCAAGTTTTTTATGTAAATTCCGGGGATTTTGCCAAAGAAATTTTTGGGCTGGGGGAAAAAGCTGCCATCTTGCTTTTTAGAGAATTAAGAGCCGGGCGAAACCGGCTGTTGCCAATGGGGAAAATGTCAGCAAGAAGCCCGAAGGGGGAGAAAATAGCGGATGGCCAACGAGAAGAAGGCGGTTGCGGCAAGAAAGAGGCGGAACAAAAAAGCATTATTTCCGGCGAGGCGAAAATAAGATTGAATTGGCGGCGTTCAATTCCGGGCTTTGTTCTGGTTTTATTGGTTTTGGTTTTGCCTTTTAAAATATTCGCTTATTATAAATCGTTTGATTTGGAAGAATTGCGAGGCAGAATTCTTGGCGTTTCCGAGGGGGCCGTCAGTAGCCTGCAGGAAGCTTCGGAATCGGCCCTTACCTTTGATTTTAATAAAGCCAGTTATAATTTTTCCCGCGCCGGTGATGATTTTTTAGCTGCCCAGGGCGAATTGGCGGAAATAAATGATTTAATTTTTTCCCTGGCGAGAGTGATGCCGAATGAAGAAATGAAATTAGCCTCCCAAAGCCAAAAAATTTTGGCGGCCGGGCAGATTGCTTCCGAGTTAGGCAAGAATTTGAGTTTAGCTTTAGAGAGCCTATTTAATAATCAAAACGTAGACATTCCGAAGATAATAGGCGATTTTTCTGACTACGGCGGCTTGGCCCTTGAGCAGGCCGGGACCTTAAAGAATAAGCTGGCGGAAATAGAAACAAGCGCTTTGCCGCGGGAGCATAGGGATAATTTTATCTTGGTTCAGAAAAAAACAGAAGTTTTGGAAAAAGGCTTGGCCGGACTTGTTGATTTGATGGATAAATTGGAAGTTTTTTTGGGGGTTAGCGAGAATAAGCGGTATTTATTGGTTTTTCAGAACAACACGGAAATGCGGGCCAGCGGGGGCTTTATCGGCAGTTTTGCCTTGGTTGATTTTGCCGGCGGGAAAATAAAAAATATAGAGGCGCCGGGCGGCGGCAGTTATGATACCGAAGGAGGTTTAAGGGAATTGGTAACAGCGCCGGAGCCTTTGCATTTGGTAAATCCTTTGTGGCATTTTTGGGACGCCAATTGGTGGCCGGATTGGCCGACTTCGGCGAAAAAGTTAATGTGGTTTTATGAAAGAAGCGATGGTCCGACCGTTGACGGCGTTATCAGTTTCACGCCGACGGTTTTAGAAAAACTTTTGGCTATTATCGGCCCGGTTGATATGACAGAAAATTACGGCGTGACTTTGACGGCGGATAATTTTTGGCTTGAAACCCAAGCTATCGTTGAAGCCAAGCCCGTTGCCGGGGAAGCCAACAAGCCGAAAAAAATTATCGGGGATTTGTTGGATAAAATTGTTATGGATTTGCCGTCCAAATTAGACAAGGAAAAATTGATTAAAATTTTGTCCTTGGCTGAAGAGAGTTTAAGCGAAAAGCATATTTTATTTTATTTTACCGATGAAGAACTGCAAAAAGAAATAGAAAAACGCGGCTGGGACGGCGGCCTTAGGCAGGCGGGAAAAGATTATTTATCCCTAGTTAATACCAATATCGCCGGCGGCAAAAGCGACAAGAGGATAAAGGAGAAAATCAATTTGGTATCCGAAGTTATGCCCAACGGTTCAGTCATCAACACCCTGAAGATAGAAAGAAGCCATGAAGGAATAAAAAACGAGCCGTTCGCCGGCGTAAGGAACGTTAATTGGCTAAGAATATATGTGCCTTCGGGGAGCGAACTTTTAGAAGCCCAGGGTTTTTCCCGGCCCGATGAGATTTATTTTGAAGACCCGGACGAGGATTGGAGCAAAGACCCCGAGGTTTATCGCGAAGAAGCAACGGCCAAAATCGATGAAAGAAGCGGCACAAAAATATATAATGAAAGCGGGAAAACGGTTTTCGCCAACTGGTCAATGGTTGACCCGGGCAAAACCGCGACCATTTATTTGAAATATAAGCTGCCTTTTGTCCTGAAAGAGGAAGAAGAAAAAAATGGTTTTACGGACAAGGTAAAAAAACTTCTCAACCCGGACCAAAAAGCCCTTGTCCCTTATACTTTATTCGCCCAGAAGCAGGCCGGTTCTTTGGGGAGCGAAATCAACACCAGTTTGAAACTGGCTGATAATTTTAAAATTGTTTGGAAATATCCAACTGGCTTATCTTTAGAGCCGGATGGCTGGTATATAAGCGATAAGTTAAATACGGATAAATATTGGGCGGTGATGCTAGAGAAAGAGGACTAAAAAAATTTTCAATTATCAATTTTCAATTATCAATAAATTTTCAATGATTTAATTTTCAATTGAACAGGGGATTAAGGAAATAAACTTTCCTTTGTCATTCCCGCGAAAGCGGGAATCCAGGGTTTAATAGCCAAAAGTTCGGTTTGTTATAATTGTGGCAAAGTAAAATGTCCGTGCCACTGGACCCTGGATCCCGGGTCAAGCCCGGGATGACAAAATAAAAAAATGGACAAACAAACCCTGAAAATTCAACTAAAGCACCAAGCCAAAAGTCTGGCTTGGCGGGCTATTACCACGGTTATTTTGACTTTAACTGCGGTGATTACGGTTTGGGTTTACGCCGCTTTTGTTGAACCAGCAGTCGGGCCCAATTCATCCGACCAGGACTTTGCCCAGAATATTTTAGGCAATAATGACGCCAATAATGATTTTAGCTCTTCTAATGTTGCTTCTAACGCTGACGGCAGTATTATTGAAAGGCAGGAGTATTTGCAGACGCGAATCGGCACTTATGCTGATGCGACCACGACTCCGGCCGCCGCTTCTTCAATTTTTGCAGCTTTAAAGTATATCAATAGAGAGAAAGGCGAGGTATTTACATCAAGCGGCACTTTTAATGTTCCGGCGGGTGTTAGCTTTGTTAATATAATATTAGTTGCCGGCGGCGGCGGAGGTTATAATGGAGATAATGGAGGAGGCGGCGGCGGCGGAGAAGTTGTTTATATTCCTGCCTATAACGTTACGGCTGGAGGAACAGTAAGCGTTACGGTTGGTGCCGGGGGAGGTAAGGGGGTAGCTGGAGGTAATTCAGTTTTTGGCACCGTCACAGCCTATGGTGGGAGCGGAGCAACTGCTAGCGGCGGTGCCGGTGGTGGACCCGGCGGGGGAACAGGTGGAGCGAACAGTGTTAATGGTGGAAATGGATCTCTAGTTGGTTTATATAGAGCTGGTGGAGGCGGCGGTGGCGGCGGTAATGGTAGTGGTGGAAGTTCTAACGGTGGTTATGGAGCTTTAGGAGCCGGAGGAACTTTGAATGGATTTGATGGCGGCGGCGGAGGAGGATATAATGACGGCGCGGCTGGCTCGGCCAGCGCTACGGGATATGGCGGCGGCGGAGGCAGTAACGGAACCGGAGCGCCCGGGATTGTTATGGTAACTTGGAATTAAAATAATCAAAATTAAGATATTTTATTATGCCAAACACAAATAAAAATAATGGCTTTAACGGAAAAATAAAAGTAAGGAACGGCGGTTCCGGCTTGTCTGAATTTATAAAAAGGCCATTGCCGACAGACGAGGAAATTGAAGAGTTTGAAGAAGTGATAGAGGAGGAGGCGAGGGAAGACGAAATTGACAGCGGTTTGTCGGAAATTTATCAGGATGAAAAGGGCGATATGGTGGATGTAAAAAAACTCAACATAAAAAAGAAGCGGGGATTTTTTTTCAAGATGCTTAACCTTATTTTTTTCTTGGCGATTTTGGCCGGCTTGGGCTACGGGTCTTATTATTATATTTTTCACGGCGGCTCTGACGCTACCGCCCTGAATTTTTTCATTTCCGGGCCGGAAAAAGTTATAGCCGGCGAGGAATTTTTCTTTACGTTGGATTATAGGAATTTAAGCCGGGTTAGCGCCAAAAATATCAGAATAGAGGTTTCCTATCCGGAAAATTTTATTTTTTTGGACAGCTTGCCCCTCCCGGGAGAGAAAAATTCCGTTTGGCAGTTTGACAATTTAAATTCGGGGGGAAGCGGCAGCGTAAAAATAAAGGGAAAGATAATCAATGGAAAGGAAACTAGCAATATAATTTTGGCCAAAATAGTCTATACGCCGGAAAATTTTTCTTCCGAGTTTAAAAAGGAAACCTCCCTGGCTATCGCGGTTGAAGATATCGGGATTGATATTGATTTTGATTATTCTTCAACGGTTTTGCTGGGCGAGGAAAACGAAATTGCCGTTAAAATTAAAGCCCAAGAGAATAATTTTTTTCCCCAGTTCAAATTTACGATCGACCCCCTGGAGAATATGGAAATCATTTCTGCGGCTGCGGTTGAAGCGAAAGACGGCAAAGACAGCGAGAGTTTGGCGATAGAAAAAGTCAGGGCCGGCGTTTACAACATTAGCGGAGCGAAAGAGGAGGAGAGGGAATTTAAAATAAAATATAAATTAAGCAAAAAAATATCTGACGAACAGGAAATTATTATGCGGTTTGAGAATCTGGCCGAAGACGACAAGACCCATTCTTTTTTGGAAAAGAGGATAAAAATTGAGGTAATAAAAAGCGATTTGAATTTAACCCTGATAATAAACGGCTCGAAAAACGACCAAGCGGTGAATTTCGGAGATCGGCTTAATTATTCAATCGTTTATAACAATAAGGGCGAAACCGCCATGAAAGACGTGGTCTTGATGGCGGTTTTGGAAAGTGATTTTCTTGATTGGAAAACCCTCAAGGAAGAAAGCGGGGGCCGGGAAAAGGGCAATACCATAACCTGGACAAAAGAAGAAATTCCGGCTTTGGCGGAGTTGGAGCCGGATCGGGAGGGAATAATAGATTTTTCTTTTGATATAGTTTCTTTGGCGCAAGCGCAGGCCGTAGCCGGACGAAGCTTTCAAATAAAAAGTTATGTCCAATTCAGCATCGGCAACAGCGAGGAATTCAAAGAAAATATTGATAACCGCAGCAATACCATAATCAACAAAATCAATAGCGACTTGTCTCTGAAAGGGGAAGTAAGATATTTTAACGCTGATAATATGCCGGTAGGCAACGGGCCTTTGCCGCCCAAAGTCGGGGAGACAACCAGCTTTAAGGTTTATTGGACTCTATCCAACAATCTCCATGAGCTTAATGAGGCGAAAGTGGAAGTTAGCTTGCCGGAATACGTGAGTTGGGACAATAAAAACCGGACTTCGGTCGGCGTTATTAGATATGACAGCGGTTCGCGAAAAGTTACCTGGGAGATCGGCCGGCTGCCGATTACGGTTTATCGGGCCGATGCCGAATTTAATATAAGCATCACGCCCGCCGAGTCGGACAGAAATAAAATTATGGTCCTGTTGCCGGAAGCCGCTGCTACGGCGATTGACAGCGAAACCAGAGGCATTGTCGTTAGCGCTGCCAAAGCCAAGACCACAAAACTGGAAGATGATGATATTGCCGGGATGAACAGCGATGGACGGGTGGAATAAAAAAATTCGAAATCCTAATATCTAAATCCTAAACAATATCAAATTTTCAAAATTCAAATTTTCAAAACAGTCGCGAGGGTGGGGCGGAGCGTTTTGAATTTCGAAAATTTGGATTTAGAGTTTGTTTAGAGTTTAGGATTTAGTGCTTAGGATTTTTTATTATTATGAATGAAATTAAAACAAGTAAAATAAGATCAAAGACTATAATAACGCCGCATGGGAGTATCACCACTCCTTTTTTTATGCCGGATGCGACTAGGGGATTTGTTAAGCTAACCGGCAACGAGGAGTTGAAAAAAGCCGGGGTTAAAGCTTTGGTGGTAAACACCCTGCATCTTTATCTACAGCCAGGGCTGGAAATTATAAAAAAATCTGGCGGAGTCCATAAATTTATGGACTGGTCCGGTCCAATCCTTTCTGACAGCGGCGGCTTTCAGGTTTTTTCTTTAATTCACAAAAATCCGGCTATGGGGAAAATCAGCGATCAGAGGGCGGAATTTAAATCTCCTTTGGACGGTTCCCGGCATATTCTCACTCCGGAAAAATCAATTCAGATCCAATTTGATTTGGGCGTTGACATGATGGTTTGCCTGGATGATTGCCCGCCTAATGATTTTGGTCGGACCGATTTAGAAAAATCAGTGGAACGGACAATTGATTGGGCTCGCCGGTGCCGGCTTGAATACGACAAGCAAATCAAAAAACGCAAAATAAAAACCGGCAAACGACCCTTGCTTTTTGGCGTTATCCAGGGCGGAGCCGAATTGGATTTAAGGCAGTATTGCGCGCAGGAACTGATCAAAATCGGGTTTGCCGGCTATGGCTTTGGCGCCAGGCCGGTTGATAACGAGGGAAAGTTTTTGGATAAAGTTTTGCGATTTACGGCTGATTTAATTCCTAAAAATTCTATCCGCTTCGCTTTGGGCATAGGATTGCCGGAAGATATTGTCCGGTCGGCCGGGATGGGCTGGGATATTTTTGATTGTGTTATTCCGACAAGAGAGGGAAGGCATGGAAAGCTTTTTCTTTGGAAAAGAAATTGTGGATCACAAATGTCAAAGCTCAAATGTCAAATCAATGTCAAAGCTCAAATGTCAAAAAATTTTTATGAGACTATAAATATAAATAATGCAAAATTTGCCAAAGATTTTTCGCCAATTAATTCGGAGAGCAAATTATCGGAACTGCGGCAATATACCAAGGCTTATTTGCATCACCTGTTTAGGTTGAAAGAACCCCTGGGAGCGAAACTGGCGAGTTTGAATAATTTGGAGTTTTATATGGAGTTAACGGAAGGTATGAGAAGAGGCGGTTGGGAAAAATAAAAAAGGATAGAAAAAAGGACGAGCGGCTTTCTCGTCCTTATTTTTTTATATTTCGAAAATCCATTCTGCAATAAGTTCGCACATCCTTTTTCTAGCCGATCCCTTTAGGGTGAAGTGGGCGCCTTTAACCTCGCGGTAATCCGCGGAAAACATCGTCGCGATTTTTTTGGCTACCGGCGGAGGGATGAGCAAATCGTACGTGCCGGCGACAACCAGGGCCGGGCAACCAATTTTCTTCGGATCAATTTTGGGCGGAGAGAGCAGAGTTTCAAGGATCACTCGTCCCGATTCCCAAGAAAAATCTCCGAAAATTTCTTTTTTGTCTTGATCAGGCATCCATTTTTCCATAACCGCGGCGGCCATGCTGGCAAATTCCCGCCTTACCGGCTTTTGCCAAAATTTCCAGAGGGGCTTTACGCTCAAATAAGCTTTTATAGCCGGCCAGCTTAAAGCGCTGATTCCCCTGGGCGGAGCCGGAGCGATTAAAACAATTTTATCAAAGAGTTTTTCTCCCTTTTCGGCGAATATTTGTTGAAGCTTGAGGATGAGGAGGGCGCCTCGGGAATATCCCATGCCGACGAAGAGTTCGCCCGGGGCCAATGTTTTTTTGATTTCGGCGATCCGCGTCAAAAGAAAATCCATATCATCCTTTTCGCAGATTTCCCCCAATTTGGGATTTGGGACTTTGGCGAATTTTACTCGATACGGCAGGGTAATGGGGGAGCACTTGAACCCCAGATCTCTAAAGAAATTTTCTACTTTGCGCCAAACGCCCTCATTGCCGAAAAAACCGGGAGCCATAAGGATTGCAGACATTTCATTCCTCGCTTTTTGGTGTATTGGCGGATTTTTTGGACTCAGAATATAGAGTTGAACGTAAAAAGAGCGATTTTTTATGTTAATACATTTTTTAAATATTGTCAATGTTTTTAAATATCTTAAGTTTGTTTATTTTTAGAAAATTTAGCTAATATTAAATAAAATATAATACAATTTATTGACTTTTAGGTTGTCTGATGCTATGTTATTCGTATGTTAGCGCCGTCCTTTAAATTTCAATAATATCAGGGTAAGCGGATAGTCACCCGCCCAAATTTTTGGATTTTATTTATGTATTACGTCTATATATTATTTAGCCAAAAAGACAGGAAGTTATATATAGGTTATACTAATAATTTAAGAAGAAGAATGTTGGAGCATAGGAATGGTATGTCTTTGGCAACTTCGAATAGAAGACCGCTCGAGTTAATTTATTATGAAGCATATTCAAACCAGAAAGATGCAATGTCAAGGGAGAAATATTATAAAACCGGATGGGGTAGAAATTATGTTAAAAAAGTTTTGCAGAATTGTTTAAAAGGTAAAAAATAGTATCCAAAAATTTGGGCGGGAGGAAAGTCCGGACTTCAAAACCGGCAGCGGGTAATTCCCGCCAAGAGCAATCTTAGGGAAAGTGCCACAGAGACTATACTAATCAATGCTTCGCATTGAAATTTTAAATTTTCCCGCCACTTTATTATATAATTAATTGCTCCGCCACTTTATTAATTTAATGTAGGCGGAGTCCCGCCAACGGCGGTGAAGGGCGGGATCCCGCTATGGCGGTGATAAATTTTAAATTTTTAATGCGGGGCATTGGTCAAACGTGAAAAGTTCCGGGGTGTGTAAATTAATCTCGGATATCCGTTTAATTTACGCTACTTGGATCGTCCTCTGGTAACAGAGAGACGCGGTAAACCCTGCCTGAAGCAAGAGCAAACTTATGCTTTAGCATAAGAGAAAGTGGCTCGCTTGACCCCATGAGTAATCGTGGGGCTAGATAGATGACTATTTAACCCGCCAATGTTGTCTGACAACATTAGTCGGGCGAGACAGAATCCGGCTTACAGCTTGCCCTGATATTAATGAAATTTAAATTAAAAATTAGGAATATATACAAATTTACGAATACTAAAAAAAATGATTTGTACATTAAATAAACATTTTAAATATTATTCGTAAATTTGTAGTTGATTTGTCCCGCCACTTATATAAAATTATTTGCCCACGGCCCCGCTTTTTAGCGGAGCCTCGCCTTTGGCCACCGCATTTTGCGGGGTCACGCCAAAGGCGACGACGGGGCGTGGAGGGCGGGATCCCGCCAAGGCGGTGATAATTTGTAAGTTCAATATGAAACGCAGCGAACTATTCTTTACCTTTTTATTGGTCCCTTTGGATTTTTTAATGATAATCCTGGCCGGCGTTTCCGCTTATTATATCCGTTTTGCCGAATTTACCACGGAGATTAGGCCGGTTATTTTTAATTTGCCCTTCCCCGCCTACTTTAAGGCGGTTCTGCTTGTCGCTTTTTTGTGGGTGGTTATTTTCGCTTTTTCCGGTCTTTATAACGTTAAAGACACCCGGGGGCTGATAAAAGAATTTTATCGGGTGGTGCTGGCTTGCTCTACCGGTTTAGTGGCGATAGTTATTTTAATTTTTTTTAGGCGGGAGTTATTTGATTCTCGTTTTATTGTTTTGGCCGGCTGGATATTGTCTATTTTTTACGTAAGTTTTTCCCGCGCCTTGATAAGGGGATTGCAAAAAATTCTTTTTTCTTTCGGAGTTGGGGTCCACAAGGTGGTTTTGGTCGGCAACAGCCAGACCACCGAAGTCTTGGTCCGGGAATTTTTCCGAAACAAGAAGTCCGGCTATGAAGCGGTAAAACGTTTGCGGGGTTTTAGTATTGACACGGCCGAAGAATTGGATAAGTTTATAGGCGATTATCGTTTGGCGGGACAAAAAATAGACGAAATAATTCAGAGCGACCCCAATTTGTCCAAGGCGGAAATTTTGCGCTTATTTGATTTTGCCGAGGAGCGCCACATTACTTTTAAATATGCGGCTGACCTTTTGGGCACGAAAGTCTTAAAAACCGAGGTGGCGGAAATCGCCGGCATACCTATTGTCGAAGTCAAAAAAACGTCCTTGGAAGGCTGGGGGAGGATTATCAAAAGAATTTTTGACATTATTCTTTCCCTTTTTTTTATTATCCTTTTCAGTCCGATATTGATTATTACGGCTTTGGCCATAAAACTGGAATCAAGGGGACCGGTGATTTATAAAAACGAAAGAGTGAGCAGGGAGGGGATATTCAAGGTTTTTAAATTCAGATCCATGTCTATCCAGCATTGCGTGGGCGAAGAATACACTAACAGCGAGCGAGCCATCAGATTTGAAAAAGAGCTGATAGAAAAACAAAATACCAAGGAAGGCCCGGTTTATAAAATCGCGGCGGATCCGCGCATAACAAAAGTCGGCAAATTCATAAGGCGCTGGAGCATAGACGAACTTCCCCAATTTTTCAATGTCCTTTTTGGAAGTATGAGTCTAATCGGCCCCCGGCCGCACCAGCCTCGGGAAGTGGCCAAATATGAACGGCACCATAAGAAAGTTCTGACCATTAAACCGGGAATTACGGGATTGGCGCAAATCTCCGGACGCAGCGATTTGAGCTTTGAAGATGAAGTCAAACTGGACACTTACTATATTGAAAACTGGTCGCTTCTTTTTGATTTAGGCATATTATTGCGGACGCCGTTGGCGATTTTGCGGCCAAGAAAGGCGGAATAATAACAATTAACATTAACTCTTAATGTAAACAAAATGCGTGTTGCTTTAATCCATGACCATTTAGCCCAGGACGGGGGCGCGGAAAAAGTTTTGAAAGTGCTGGCGGAAATGTTTTCGGAGGCCCCGATTTATACCCTGCTCTACGAAAAGAAAAACGCGGACAAATATTTCAAAAACCGTCGCATAGAAACTTCCATCATCCAAAAGCTCCCCGGCGGCATAAGGCATTACCAATGGTATATGCCGTTTATGCCCATGGCCGTGGAATTCTTTGATTTGCGCGAATATGATTTGGTTATTTCCGATACCAGTTCTTTCGCCAAGGGCGTGGTTACTTCAACCAATACCCTTCATATTTGTTATTGCCATACTCCGACTCGCTATCTCTGGGATTATACCCACCAGTACATAAACGAGCTCAAATACAATAAATATTTAAAAAAAATTATTTCTTTGGTTTTAAATTACGTGAGGATTTGGGATAGATTGGCGGCTGACCGCGTTGACGCCTATATCGCCAATTCAATGGCGGTGAAAGACAGGATAAAAAAGTATTATAGGCGGAGAGCGGCCGTAATTTACCCGCCGGCGGAGATTGAAAATTTTTATATTTCCGAAAAACAAGACGACTATTTTTTGATCGGCGGCCGGTTGGCGCCTTATAAACGGGTGGATATTGTCGTGGAAGCTTTTAAAAATTCGGGGAAAAATCTTAAAATTTTCGGGGATGGAGTGGATTTGGAAAGACTGAAAGGAATTGCCGCCGGGCGCAAAAATATTGAATTTTTGGGCAGAGTTGATGATAAAACCAAAGCGGATTTATATAGCCGTTGCCAGGCGTTTTTAAATCCGCAGGAAGAAGATTTCGGCATTACCGTTATAGAGGCGATGGCTTCCGGCCGGCCGGTAATAGCCTTCCGCAAAGGCGGAGCGGCCGAAACCGTAGTTGAGGGAAAGACCGGAATATTTTTTGATGAGCAGACACCGGAAGCGGTGGCTGAAGCCGTGGAGAATTTTGGCAAAAATCGGTGGCAGCCGGATGAAATTCGTAGCCAAGCCGAACGGTTTTCTGTAGAAAAATTTAAGAAGGAGATGAAAGGATTTATTGAAGAGGAATACAAGAAATTTTTTTCTTCTGATGACAAAAAAGTGGTGTAATTTAAATATAATCAATAATAACCAATAATCAAATTCCAAACAATATTTAATAACTAAACTTCAATAACCAAACACTTTGGCTAATTGGTTATTAATTATTATTTATTGTTTGATTATTGGAATTTGGTTATTGGTTATTTTTCGCTATGCGAATCGGCATTGACATAAGGACTTTAATGGAAAAAGAGTATAGCGGCGTGTCAGAGTACACGTTTAATTTAGTTAGGGCGATTTTAAGAGAGGATAGGGAAAACGAGTATAAACTTTTTTATAATTCCGGCCGCGATATCAAAGATCGCCTGCCGGTTTTTAATTATGAAAATGTCGAGGTGGTCGGCCGCCGCTATCCGAATAAAATTTTCAATTGTTTGTCGCAGAAGATTTTACGATATCCGAAGATTGACAGAATGCTCGGAACAGATGTTTTTTGGATGCCTCATATCAATTTTATATCTTTGTCTCCCGAAACGAAAAAAATATTAACTATTCATGACCTGTCCTTTCTCCGCTACCCGGATTTTTTCAGCTTGCGGAGAAATTTGTGGCATTATATAATAAATGTTAAGAAGTTGATGAGAGAATCCGACAAGATTATCGCCGTTTCGGAAAACACAAAAAATGACATAGTGGAGTTGGGGGGAATTGATGAAAATAAAGTGGAAGTTGTTTATTCCGGCCTGGGCGAAGAATACGGGATTATTGAAAAGAATGACGAAAATCTAAAAAGGGTGAAAGAAAAACATGGTTTGGCTGATAAATTTATTTTGTTTTTAGGGACACTGGAGCCGCGCAAAAACATTATTGGCTTAATAAAAGCCTATAATAAGTTAAGGGAGGGCGGTTCCGGCTTTGACGGCGTAGGTTTGGCGATAGCCGGCGGCGAAGGCTGGAAAGGAAAGGGAATTTTAGACGAGTGGAGTAAATCAAAATACAGAAATGACATAAAATTTTTGGGTTATATTCCCGGAGAGGATAAGGTTTACCTTTATAATTTGGCTTCTGTTTTTGTCTTCCCTTCTTTTTATGAAGGATTCGGCTTTCCTCCCTTAGAGGCTATGGCTTGCGGATTGCCGGTAATATCCAGTTTTTCATCCAGTTTGCCGGAAATTGGCGGGGAGGCGTTTTTTCCGGTTGACCCTTATCAAACCGGCGAGATGGCAAAAGCGATAGAGAGAGTTTTAACAGACGAAAATTTAAGGAATAATCTGGCGCAAAGCGGCAGGAAAAAAGCGCTTGAGTTCAGCTGGCGCAAAGCGGCGGAAAAATATTTGGATATTTTTAAAGAACTTTAAAATAACAAAATAATACAAAAAATAGAAATGTCCCTGTTAAATTTTTAAGTTATTTTATTATTTTATTTTTAAAATTATGAGCGGATTAAAAAATTTTATCTCATCCAAGCAGATAGTCCAAAAAGAAAGCGGGAAACCGGCGACTAAATTTTTGGACTTTATTATTATTGCCCTGATTACCCTTATATTTTTTCTTTGCCCCTTGTTTTTCACGGGTCAGGCGTTGTCGGGATTTGGTTTTGAGAAAATAATGTTATTTTATTTTCTTGTTCTGTTCGCTATTGTCGCCTGGGTGACCAAGGGAGTTTTGGACGGAGAATTGGAGCTAAAAAGAACGCC
The DNA here is from genome assembly GCA_028711655.1 of Patescibacteria group bacterium. Lineage (NCBI taxonomy): Bacteria > Patescibacteria group bacterium. The sequence continues at coordinate 430 of JAQTRU010000015.1, read as the reverse complement.
GCTTGACTGGCCGATTTTAATTCTGGCGGCGGTTTTCCTTGTGGCGACAATCCTTTCCGTAAGCCAAAAGGACAGCCTCATAGGCGCTTATACAAATTTAACCAAGGGGCTGGCGGCGGTTATAATTTTTTCCCTGTTTTTCTATTTGGTTTCAAATAATATCAACCTGAAGAGAATAAAGATGCTATTTTGGTCTTTAATCATTTCTTCTTCCCTGGCAACCTTTTATTCTTTGTTTCAGCTGTTGGGGTTCTTTATTCTGCCCCTGCCCTTTACGCAGGCAATCAGCTTCAATCCGCTTGGCTCTTTGTCCGGTTTAACAATGTTTCTTGTTTCCTGCCTGCCCCTTCTGGTCATAACGGCCGTCCAAATAAAAAAAATTCACCCTCGCTTGAATAAAGCGGCTGCCGTTTTTATAAAAATTTTAGTT
>JAQTRU010000014.1 GCA_028711655.1 Patescibacteria group bacterium | reverse complement strand
GTTTTCTTCTAATTTGTAACCATATTCCGGCGTAATTTCGTAATTGTCCACTAATTTTTCCGCTTCTTCTACCGGAATAGAATTGCGCAAAAGGATTTTCGGGACGCCATGGAGGGAAAAAACTTTGTCAATCAATTTGTCATCGAGTTCAATTCTAGCCCTGATTGATTCAATGCCCAGACTGTCTCCTTCTTTTCCTGTCATGCGGGCATTATCGCAGGCCGGGTCGTCGCAAATCAGATAAAATTCTTTTTTTGTTTCATCATAGCCGACTTTTTGCGTCGCTAAAAGTTTCAGGTTTCGGGGAGTTTGGCAACGGGGGCAGACCACGCGGTATTTCATGCGTTCGTCAATTACCGCTTCCGGAATGTTAATCGCCGCAAAAATATCCGGGTCCTGCCGATAATTAATCAGGTCGCGGAAATAAAGGGAATAAGAAACCTGGTCAAGTTCGCGGGGAAAGCCGTCAATAAACAAGGTTTTTCTCGGCATTTTGTCAATTTCTCTCTTGACCAAGGTAAGGATAAATTCAGTCGGCAATAAAGTTTTTGTGTCTCGCGCCAGAAGCGCTTTTATCCCTTCGTCAATGGAAATGTAGCCGCGGTAATTTTTTTCCAGATATTCCATCAATTCTTTCATTTTATTTTCATCGTCAATATCCTTATGCACGCTTCTGACCACGTCGCCGACGGAAATATGGCCGATTTTTTCTTCCCCGAATATTTCCATCATTAGCTTTGAGTAAGTGCCTTTGCCGGAATTTTTTTTGCCCAGCCAGTAAGCGATAAAAGTGTTATTCTCCAAATACTCTTTCAGTTTTTTAATTTCTTTGCCGGCCTTGGCCTCAAAATATTTTTTTCTTTCCGCCGGAATTGCCAAATTAAAGTTTTCGGTTAAATTCTCAACTTTAGTTTTGGATAACTCTAAAGGAAAGTCTTGTTCGTAGTTTTTCATGTTTTTAAAAATAAAATAATAAAATAATAAAATAAGTAGTTCCGTTTTTTATGTTATTTTATTATTTTATTATTTGGTTTATTTCAGATGCTCTTTAATTTTTTTGCTGATTTCGGCCGGGGTCAAACTGGCTTTAACCCAGTAATCGGCCGCTCCTAGTTTTTCCCCCTTGGTCTTATCTTCATTCGTGCCCAAGTTAGTGAGCATAATAATGGGTATGTTTTTTGTTTTGCTGTCGGCTTTTAGTTCTTTCAGGACGGAAAAGCCGTCTAATTGGGGCAGAATCACGTCAAGCATTATAAGATCCGGTTTTTCTTTCCTGGCGGTCTCTAAGCCAATTTGCCCGTCGTTAGCCACCAGACAGGCAAAGCCGTCAGCCTCAAATTTGGTTCTGTACATTGAACAAATCATTTGGTCGTCTTCCACGACGAGAATTTTCTTTTTGTTGCCCATATCACAAGTTAAGGATCACCAGCTCCATATCTTCGGCCGGCAGATCTCTTTTACTGATTTTTAATTTTTCTTCAATCGTCGGTTTAAGCCCCAATTCTTTAATGAACTTATCAACTCCGTCAAGGCTTATTTTTAAATCCTTAGTTTTGTAATGCATCGGGATAACTATTCGCGGCTCAATTTGGGAAACGACTTCCACCGCATTTTTGGCGTCTAAAGTGTAAGTGCCGCCCACAGGGATTAACAAAATATCGGCTCCGCCCACTTTTTCCAATTGTTTGTTATCAAGAATATGGCCCAAATCCCCGAGATGGACTATGGTAATATCGTCAATTTCAATCCGATACATTATATTTTTTCCCTGCTTAGCCCCTCCCTTGTCGTCATGATAGGACTCTACGCCCTCAATCATTACTCCCTTCCGATCGTATTCGCCGGCGCTGTCAATTATAAAAGGATTGCCGCGCAGAGCGCTTGTATTATTATGATCCTGATGGTTATGGCTGACAGTAACAATATCCGCCTCAAAGTTAGGCACTTTTAAGCCGATGGATTTGTCAAAAGGGTCGGTGACTAAAGTTACGCCATCCGGAGTTGTTTTGTCTTGGATCTTAAAGCAGGATTGTCCTAGCCAGGATATGTACATATAAGATTATATATAATAAAAATAGGTTAAGAAACCTATTTTTATTATAGCAAAATTAAGGTTAGTGTCAATGTCGGGTTATTTTTGCTTTATTAGTCTTTTTTTATTTGGCTTTTTGGGGCAGGCCATAGTCCGTTTCTGTTTAAAAAGGATTTTTCGTGGCCAAGTCATTTAGATTTTGTTTGGCAAGCCTCTATATTTTTAATAGCGGAATAAAATTTGCCACACCCTTTTTCAAAAATCCATTTTAGACAATTTTTGTATTTTTTAATTTTTACTAACCCTTCTCGGCTTGTTTAGTCTCTAAGTGATATTTAGATATTCTCGCCAAAGCAATATTTTTGCCTTTTTTCGGGCAAATTGAGTTTTTCCCAATTCAAGGGCTATTTGGCAAAATACATGCCGTCGTCATCGTCTGGTGAATTTTTGTTATCTTTATCTTTTTTAGACGCACTATCAGATGTTTCTGCTTCTTCTTCGGACAGCTGTCCAGCCGTCCCCACGTCTTCTTCGTCTTCAGGCGGCTGGTCAGCCGCCTCTACATCTTCTCCCTCTTCTTCGTCCTCATCTTCCAAATATTCATCCGGTTCTTCGGCCTCTTCTTTTTTATGCAAACTTGTCTCGCTTACGCCTTGATTAATTAAATCTTCATATTGCTCTGGGCTTACCATTATTTCTCTGGGCTTGGCTCCGTCTGCCGGACCGACTACGCCGCTGTCTTCCAGAATATCAAGCAGGCGCGCGGCTCGGGCATAGCCGATGCTTAAGCGCCTTTGCAGAAAAGAAGCCGAAGCTTTGCCGGAATTTATGATCAATTCCTTGGCTTCTTCCAACAAATCATCTTCGTCCTCGCCGTCGCCGTTAAAACCTACGCCGGCAATGCCGTGGACTTTCTGTTTTTCCGTTATGCCGTCAACGTAATCGGGCTCGCCGCCATTGCCTCTGATATAATTTATAATTCTTTTTATTTCCTGGTCCCCAACATAAGCGCCTTGCAACCTTTTCGGCTTAGAAATTTCGGCTGTAATAAAAAGCATATCGCCCTGGCCGAGCAATTTTTCGGCGCCAAGGGCGTCTAAAATTGTTTTAGAATCTACCCCGGAAGCCACGGAAAAAGCGATGCGGGTCGGCATATTGGCTTTGATTAAGCCGGTGATAACGTCAACGCTGGGCCGTTGGGTGGCTAAAATTAAATGGATGCCTACCGCCCGGGCCATCTGGGCCAGCCGGATTACTCCGCCTTCAATATCCCGTCCGGCCGCGACCATTAAATCCGCCAGTTCATCAATGATAAAAATTATATAAGGCATTTTCTCCTGCCCGGGTTTTAGGCCTTCGTTATAGGTTTGGATGTTTCTTTTGTGGGTTCGCGAAAGAGTTTCAAAACGTTGGTCCATTTCATTAAGGCACCACTTCAAAGCGTTAATGGTTTTGTTAACATTGGTGATAACCGGAGTTAAGAGGTGGGGAATAGAATTGTAAATCGGCAATTCCACCCGTTTCGGATCAACCATGATAAAGCGCAAGTCATCCGGATTATTTTGATAAATAAGGCTTACTATAATGGAATTAAGGCAGACGGATTTTCCCGAACCGGTAGCGCCGGCTACTAAGAGATGAGGCATTTTATTTATATCATAGACCCAGCTTTTTCCGGAGACGTCTTTGCCCAAGGCTACGGTTAAATTATTTTTCCTTTCTTTAAATTCTCCGCTTTCCAAAATTTCCCTTAAACCCACAATGGCTTTGGTCTGGTTTGGCACTTCAATGCCGACCAAGGCTCGTCCGGGTATAGGCGCTTCTATTCTTATCGGGTGGGCGGCCAAAGCCAGGGCCAAATCATTATTCAGAGAAGTAATACGTGACAATTTAACGCCTTCGGCCGGCTTAAAGGTATATTGGGTAACGGTCGGACCAACGCTTACTTCTCCCATTTCCACGGCAATGCCAAAATTTTCCAAAGTTTTTTGAATTATAAAGGCGTTGTTTTTTATGTCCCCGCTGGTTGGTTTGCCGACTTTGTTGTTTAAGAGGGATAGGGGCAAATCTATTTTTACACCTTTGCTTTTCCAGGCCAGCTCCTCTTTGGATTTTTTCTTTTCCGACAGGGGTTCTGTAAATTCTAAATTTTCGCCTACTTCCTTATTGGAAAAGCCTATCTCTTTTTCTTCTTCCTCCTCCTCCTCCTCTTCCTCTTCCTCTTCCTCCTCTTCCTCCTCTTCCTCTTCTTCCTCTTCTTCCCGGTCTTTCTTGCCAAACAATTTTTCCAACACGGCTTTAAAAGGATAGAAGACAGAAGCAAAAATGCTTTCCGAGCCGATTAGTTTATTTAAAGAGGTATCAAGCATGAGCATCAAAGAAATAAGCAGGAGGCCGATTAAAATTATTAGGCTGCCAAAGAAACCGATGATATTGTGGAAAATTAAGGCCAGGTACATTCCCAAATAGCCGCCGCCTACGCCGTCGCCAGCCGTTAATTTCCAGAGGTCCACCTCAATAAAAAAATGAAGAAGCGCCTGGAAAGAAACAACAAACAGAAACAGACCGAGGTAGTTAGTTCCCCTTATATAATATTTGTCCTCGTTATAAAGAAGCAGTCCAAGGATTATAAGAATTATTGGGAAAAGCCACTTGCCCCAGCCAAAGGCTAAGACCAGGCTATGCGCCAGATAAACTCCGAGGCTCCCAGCCAAGCCAAATAAGCTTAAAAAGCCGATGATGCCAAACAAGAGGATTAAAACAATAAAAATACCTTTTTTTGTGTCCGGGTCTAAATCTATCTTGGGCAGGGCAATATAATCCAAAGGGTCTTTTTTGCGCCTATATTTTCTTCTAGCCATAAATATAATGCGAATTTCGCCAAGTTTAATTATTTTTTCTGTTTTTATTATATCACACTAAAATAGCAAAAAAAAGAGCCTGTTCTTATAGAACAGGCTGATTAGGGATTTTCTTCTTGATGAATTCAATAATGTTGCTGACGACCATTAACGCTTGGCTGGTCGCCCGGCCACTAGCCATAATGGCTTCGCCGACAGGGTTTCCCGTCTGGACTTCTTCGTTGGAAATTTCAATCTTGAATTCCTCTTCCAGGGCCATAATAATCTCGATCCTGTCCAGGGAATCCGCCCCCAAGTCATCCATAAGCGATGATTCAGGCATTATTTTTTCTGGATCAACGCCGAGGGTGAAGGCAATTATACTAATCACCCTTTCTTTAACTGTTATTTCAGCCATCGTTTACCCTCCTTGTTCGGTTTATGAGGATGAAAAAAACGGGAAAAGCATGATTATCCATTATAGCCGAAATTCCAAAAAAGTCAACCCGATGTAAATAGTTATGTAAAGCAGGCCTTGACAAGGTTATTTTTATATGCTAAGATAGCAAGTTAACAATTAAAAGGCCGATTTAAACGGGTCAGGCACGACAAGCATGGGGATTTTCTTATTAGGGTTTTTAGGCCCATAATAGGAAGTGAAAGAAGTAATAAATGAATCCAGAAATGCCGGTCAATAATGAAGAATTTTTTGTTTTCTGTTGTGGGCTTAAGAACACCTGAAAGAAATTTTCTTGCCTGCCCGTTTAAGCCGGTCTTTTTGTTTTTAAAAAACACGGTTTTGGAGCCGTATTTTTTTATTATTCTATCTTATTGCTGGTTTACGCCTTATTCTCTGGATTTTTTGGCGAGATATGCTATTATTAAACTATAATAGACCTTTCCATTTTAACGCGGAGTAAATATAATGTTAACTCATGAGCAGATTGTAAAGGTAGAGAAGCTCAATCGTCAGATTGAGGAGGGGCGTCAAAATCAGACGAGGACTCCTTCTGGACGGAGGATAAAAATTCCGCTTGTCTTCAAACCGAGTCCTGATGGACGAGAAATATTTATTGTGCGTAAGTAAGTAGATTCTCGGAAATAAAGAACCGCCTGATTTTTATAGGCGGTCTTTTTTATTTCAATAATTTTTTTTACTGCCCGACATCAGCGCTTTCGGGAGTTGAAGACGCGGTTGTTAATTCTTCCACCCCAATTAAGCAGACTTCCTGCCAGGGGACATAATGAGAGGAAAATCTTTTTTCTTTCACTTCCGGCGTGGCCGTGGCCGTGGTTGACGGATAGGTGACTTTATAATCAAAGTAAGCGTCAGCGCCGTTATGGGCTTTTTCCGTACATTTTTTTTCTCCCGGCTTTAAATCCAAGGTTTCCACAATTTTTGTTGGTCCGGGCTTAACGATGTTATAAATTACTGGATCCGTTTTTTCCACGATTCTTCCGTCTTTCGTTCCCCAAAAATCAAAAAATAAATCGTCTCCCTCAATTCTAGTCTGGATTAGGATATGGCTGCCGGTATCGTTGATAAAGCGGACATCGGGCCAGGGGCTGTAAATCGCGGCGTCTGTGCCGGCCGGTTCATAATAGGAAACCCGGTAGGAATGGTTTCGCCGGGAGGTTATGGGCAGGCCAGTCGCCAAAGCGGCCCTAAACATAGTAGTGCCGATTTGGCAAAGACCTCCGCCATATTCCGGAATAGTTTCATTGCCTTTTATGACTAATTCGGGCAGATAGCCGGTTTTCGCTTCAATTTTGCCCAGGGCTTTATTCAGGGAGAATTCTTCTTCCGGTTTTATTAAAATTCCGTTTAAGGAAAAGGAGCCGATTTTAATGTTATGGCGCCGGTTAGTCGGAGAGCCGGAAAAATTAGATTCTCCCGTGCCGATGATTTCTTTTATGCCCAGATCATTTATTTCCCCGGTTTTTACGGAACTTTTTATTTCTTCGGCTATCAGTTCTGCGGTATTGTTTTTGTTGATAATGAATTCGGATTTGATTTTGGCTATATTGTCTTCAATTTTCAGCTTTAGGCCGTCTCGGCTTCCCTGGAATTCTGTGACCCGGCCATTGTCTGCTTTAAATCTGGCTTCAACCGGCTCTTTTTCTATTTCCGCGGCGATTGTTTCCTCTAAAAATTCGGTCAATTTTTTCGGATCTAGGCTAACGGCTATTTCTCCGTTTTTTTGGCGTTCCAAGGCCAGAATATCAGCCAATTCTTTTTTATCTATAATCCATTTTTTATTTTCATAAGTTAAGGTAAGGGGAGCGGTTTCCAAAATTTTTTTCGCCGCCGTTTCAATGTTTAGGCATTCATTTTTATGGATAGTCGGGTAATCTGTTTTGGTGGTCAGTTCTATGGGGGAGAAATTTAACTTATTTAATTTTGTTTTTAATTCCTCCAAGCCTTTTTCGTAATCTATAATTTTTCCCAATCTTTCCTCGCTGACGGAAAAAATAATTTCTTCGGGATTGGCTGGCGTGGTGGTAGCCGCCAATTCGGCGTTTTTGCCGGGATTTTCGAATTTTTCATAGTTGGATTTGAGAATTTTTTTTATTTCCTCTTCGTTCAGGATATAGATTATTCCCGCGGATTTTCCAAAAAGCAAGGAATCTATTTTATTTTTTAGATTATTAAGGGAATCTCGGTTGCGGCCAAAAGCAAAAATTTCTCCGGCAGTCCGCTCCGGCTCAAAAGATACAATTCGGTAAGACAGGTCGGTCTCCAGGGAAACGACGGTTGGGGCAATGGCAGCCCGCTGGTTATTGTATTTAAATTTTAATCCCTCTTGGTTAAGTTCGTTGATTTTTCCGCCCAATAGTTTTTCCGCCTCTTCTTTTGTCCGTCCGCCCAAGTCAATATTTCCGATTTTAATTCCCGGATAAATCCTGCCTTCATATTGTTTTTCAAAAATCAGCAGGGCGGCGGAAGATATAATCAGAAAAGCAAAAAAAACAGCTACAAAGACAAGTAGCCATTTTAAAGCTTGATTTTTATTAGGGTTAACGCCAAAAAGCATAAATTTTGCCTTATCAATCTTTTCCCGTATTTAAGAGTTCGTTTAAAATATCTTTGGCCAGTTCTTTTTTATTTTTTTCTTTTTCCTCGTCCCCAATAACCGTAAAAGCCAAAATCATTCCTTCTTTTGCTCCGGCCGGCAGCATATTTTTTGGCCAAACAATCGTCTCTCCATCTTCGGTTTTTAAAACAGCTTTTTCATTTTCAAAACGGTCAATTGTCAATGGATATTCCATATTTTTTATTTTTCTTTTATCTTAACGGAGATTTGCTTGGCAGCTCTGGATCGAGGCAGAATGATTGTCAAAACGCCGTTTTCCAGGATTGCCTCAATTTCTTCAGCCTTGACTTCCACGGGTAGGATTATGGAACGGGAAAAAGAACCCCAATAACACTCCCGATACAAATAGTTTTCATCTTCTATTTTTTCGTTTTCCTCCCTTTTGCCCCTAATAGTCAGCATATCATTGTTTATGGAGATATCTATATCCTCCGGTTTGACCCCGGCGATAGTGGATTTCACCACAATCGCTTCGGGTGTTTGGTAAACATCAATAGACAGCTGGCCTTCTTCGTAATCTTCATCTATCCACCCATTTTCTTCGCTTGCCTCCGCGCTCTCTAATTCCGAATTTTCCTCCGGGTCGCCTTTCTCTCCCGCCTTATTATCAATTCTGTTATCAAAGCCGGCTAGTTTTTTAAAAAAATTTCCCATATTAATAATATAAAAATAAAATAATAAAATAAAAATTAATCTTTTTAAGTACAATTATATTATAAGAGTATTATTGTTTTTAGGCAAGAGTTTATCGCGCGGGCTTAAGGGGGATCGCCCCAAGATAAGCCCCGAATAAGCTTTTGCCCCGCCAAAATTGCGTTCAGGCGGGGAAAGGCCTTCGCGATTTTTGTTGAATTTGTGGGCGGCACAAGACTTGAACTTGTGACCTTTACGATGTCAACGTAACGCTCTAACCAGCTGAGCTAGCCGCCCAAATTTAAAAATCAAATTTTTACCAACTGTCTGTTCCGCTTTTGAGGCGGAAAGCCATAAACCCGTTTCCAGCGCGCTTGTGCGCCCGGATGGATTTGAACCATCGACCCCCACGTTATAAGCGTGGTGCTCTAACCGCTGAGCTACGGGCGCTCTAAAAAGAATTTAACATTATATTGATTTTCTGGCAAGAAGAAAACTCCTTAAAGAGGGAGTTTTTTTAATTTTTCTTCTATGAGTCCGGTTATTTCTTTTTCCGCGGCGGCTAGCGGTTTATTGATTTCCGCCTTGGCCAGCCGTCTGTCGCCAGTAGGATTATATTCTTTGATTAAATCCATTGAGTCAATGTTTTTTACCGAATAAACGAATAAGCCGGTTGTCGGATAATTAAATTTTTGGTTACTTTCCCCGTTTAGAGATAAATCTCTAATGGGGTTTATTCCGTTTTCGGTTGTGTCATTTTCCGGCAGTTTTTCGTAGATAATGGCGATAATTTTTGCCAGGGGGATATTGACGATAAGTTCGTCAATTACTTCGCTTAAATCTTCCTCCCCGGCTCCGGTTTTCAGGAAATCAATATGTGACAAAGTTGACCAGATTAATTTATTTTCCAGGGATTCATTTAGGCGGGCCAGCACCCGGCCCCATAATTTTAAAACGTTTAAAGTGCGGGAGCGGTAGAGCATATTGACGATCTCTTCTCGGCGCGCGCCCATAGAAATGAGTTCGGAGGTGGCGTTTAGAGTATGGGGGGTGATGTTTGTGGTTTTAAAGCTTCTGGTTTTGTAAATTATGCCGGTTAGCAGGCAGGTGGCGATGTCTTCGTCAATTAACTCCCGAGAATAGCTTTCAAACAAAGAAAATAAAATTTCGGAAACGGAGACCGCGTTCAATTCTATGAAATTTATTTGCCCGAACCCTTCGTTGTCGCTTTGGTGGTCAATATTTATTATTGGAGTTTTATAAAAGAATTCCGTGTCATTGTCATAAATTTTACCGAGCGATTCCAGGTCGGGAGCGTCAAGGGTTATAATTAAGTCATACTTAAATCCGCCGGTGGAAGAAGTTATGTCATCTTGAGTAAAAAAGCCCTCTTTGGGGGAAATTATGAAATTTAAACTGTTTTTTTCCAGTTTGTATTTTATTTGGCTGACCTTGGCATTAGTAATGTCCAGAGAAATTATAAATTTGCGGAGGTTTTCCAACTCATTTTTTATTTCTGAAAAAGCCGGCAGAAAAGAAAAAACTTTTCCGACCGCCGGAGGGGCTGCTTTTGTTTTTGGCATTTCCGCCGCTATTTCCGCGCTTTTCCCCAATCTTTTTAAAAATAAAAATAAAGCCAGAGCGCTGGCAACCGAGTCTCCGTTCCAAACACGGGAGAAAGTTATTAAAATATTGTTAGCTTTTTTGATTTGCTCAAAAATTTGCTGTTCCTGATTTAGCATAATTAAGGTTTGTTTCCGCAAAAACCGGCGGGATTTAATTATTTTGTCAGTCTTTAAATATATATTAATTTATCATCGGTGTCAAGTGTTTATTCAAGTTTTTAAGCCGAATTTTCTTTGCCGGCTTTTTTTATTTTTCCACTTGGCAAAAGGCGATTAAGGGGGATTTTCCCCTCTCCTTACTATACCTCACCCCCAGCCCCTCTCCTCCCCAGTCATACGATGGGGCAAGAATTAGGAGAGGGGCTGGTGGTTGACTTTTTGGCAAAAAGGAGGTATAAAATAAAGGGGTAAAATATACTCCATTCTCTTCTTCAAACCTTTAAGGTTTTTTAGCAGATTAAAAATTATAATAATCAAAAGGGTTTAAAAACAGAGAAATATCACTGAAAAATAAACTTTTGTTCTTTTAATAAGGAGGTGGTCTGTGTGGCCACAAATGAAACAGCGAACAACGCTACAGCCTTTGGTATGACTGTATGTATTGGATTTTTGTTTTCTCCGCTTACAGCCCCGGCCGGCATATTTGGGATTATCGGCATTCCGATTGCTAGGGCTATCAGGGCCGTATTGGACAGTCAAGCAGAGAAAAACGAAGAAAAGGAAAGAAACGAAACGGAAGAAAGAGAGGGTAATATCATGAACATATCAAGTACATTGCCAATGGTGAGAACGGGTATTTCGGGTCTTTTTGACCACGATGATATTTTTCCTTACAGCAGGTCGTATACCACGCCGATATCTCCGTTTTTGTTTTCTCCAAAGCCAGAAAACACCATTGCCGGGTTAAATCCGGATTTGGGCGCCAGCCTGCTCCGGACCCAATCCGGCAACTCTGCGCTGGGTAATCTTGCAAATTCTTTGGTAGCAACCGAGTTTGCCAAAAATGGCTGGGGCACTCGCGCTGGTGTCAGGACGAAAAGAGGCTTCTTCGGAGGCGAAACGACGGAAATTTTCATCGAGCCGATTAAATAATCTTTGCCAAACATCAAACAACGGTCCGTTTAATTCAAGCGGGCCGTTTTTTTAACCTGACTTTGTTTATTTTTATACTTTACAGTTTATTTTGCCAAATTATCTGCGAGATAAAAATAATCAGGGTGATGATGAAAAGCCAGACGATATTACAGAAAAATAAGCGGACCGCTTTTTCTTTTTTACCGTTTAAATAGAGATAAATCGGTCGACCAAGGACTAAAGAGGCGGTGATAAGGGCGGAGAAGACAAAGAGCATTAAAAAAGCGATCGGGCCCCAGAAAGTGTCTTCTTTGCCGAAAAGCTTTTCGCCGTTTCTCATAACCAGGGCTACGATTGTGACGTAGGCGAGTACGCCGATTGAATAGAGCAGGCTTTGGGCGCAGAGCCCGCAATTTTTATAGTCTATTTTAAATAATTTCATAAAGTTTATAATTAATAGTAAATTACAAATTCTAAATAAATTACAATATTCAAAATTCAAAACATTTTTTTAATTTTTTGGTTTGAGTTTTAAATATTATAATTTTGAATTTATTTGTAATTTGGTGCTTTGAATTTTGTGCTTGGCAGTTAATACCTAACCAACTAGTTTTTTGTATAATTTTAGGTACTCTTTAGCTGATTTATTCCAGGAAAAGTCCTTTTTCATGCCTCTTTTTTGCATTTTTTTCCATTTCCTCGGTTTTTTATAATATATATTTAGAGTTTCTTCTAAAGTTTTGGCAAAGGCTTGGCTTGAAAAATTAAAGAAAGAAAATCCTACTTTTTTATCAACAGTGTCGGCCAGCCCGCCCGTAGCGCGCACAATCGGCACCGCGCCGTAGCGCATCGCGATCATTTGGCCCAATCCGCAGGGTTCAAAGCGGGAAGGCATTAAAAATATGTCCGAAGCCGCATAAATTAGCTGGGCCAGTCTTATGTCAAAAGTAATTTGGGCGCTTATTTTATTCGGATAAATTTTCGCCAATTTTTTCAGCTGGTCTTCGTATTTTTTTTCACCTGTACCCAAAAAAACGAACTGGCAAGGGAGTTTAGCGGCTTCTTCGGCAAAAAGCTCTAGCCCTTTCTGCCAGGCTAATCTGGAAATAAGGCCGGCCAGAGGGATGTTTTTATCCTGTTTTAATCCAAGCTGCTTTTGCAGAGCCAGTTTATTGCCCGTTTTTTTATCCAAAGTTTTATAAGTGTAATTCTCCTTTATGTATTTATCCTTGGCCGGGTCAAAAAAATTAACATCAATTCCGTTCAGGATTCCGGAAATTTTATTTTGGTTTTGCCTGATGACTTTTTCAATGCCGGCCCCGTAAATGGAAGTGGCGATTTCTTTAGCATAAGTCGGACTCACGGTATTGGCCAAATCAGAGCTGACAATGCCTTGGACCATAAAATTTATATCTCCGTCTTGGGCATCGCGGGATAAAAATTTTGAGGAATCTTTTTTTAGATTGCCGGTGGACAAAATTCCTATTTCGGATTTTCCCTGATGGTTTAAATTGTGTATTGTGTAAAGAGTTTTAATATTTTTGAAAAAGGGATCTTTTGAAGCCTTGATCAGATTAGGGATAAGGGCGGTATGGAAGTCATGGGTGTGGATTATATCCGGCTGGAATTTTAGTTCCGGCAGAGCTTGCAAAACCGCCAAAGAGAAAAAAAGAAAACGCTCGGAATCTTTATCGCCGTTGTAAAATTTTTTGCCGCCTTTATAGATTTCTCTTCCCCCAAAATATTTCGGACAATCAAGAAGATAAACCGTTAGGCCGTTTATTTTAACCCGCCAAACATTTATCTTCAAATTCTTTCCGCCGCTTTTTATATTAACGCCTGTTAATATTTTTTTGGCTTTGATTTTTTTCTTGTCGATTGACCCATAAGCCGGAAGAGCCACGCGGACATCGCAACCAAGGTTGATTAACGCCGGGGGCAGGGAACCGACCACGTCGGCCAGCCCGCCAACCTTAGCCAGGGGCGCCATTTCGGATGCGGCCATTAGAATTTTTAGTTTATTTTTCATATAACTCCTACGAATTACGAATTCATTACAAATCTACAAATACTAAAACAAACATCTTGATATAAAATTTGTAATATTTGTATTTGATTTGTAATTTGTAATCCTTTTAAATACCATTAAGTTTTTCGCAATCCACCAGACGACTTTTTTAGTTTTCATTTCTTTTTTAATTCGGGCTGTAAGTTTTTTGTCTAAAATGAAATTTTTAGCCTTGAATTTTTCTATCCAGTATTCGCGCGGCTGTTCGTTGATATGGCCGATGCTTCTCGGGCCCTGTCCGGGCGTGGCCGCGGTAAAAACTATCAGGGGGGACGCTTTAGTTAAAGTGTCAACTAATGTCGGCGCGCATTGAGCGGGCAGGTGTTCGGCTACCTCAAAGCAGAGGCAGAGAGCAAATTGTTTTTTTAAAGAGAGGGGTCGGCAGAGATCATAAATTTTAATTTTGCCCCTGACCGGCGATTCTTTCTTGGCGGCCGGTGAGCCGTCTATCCCCTTAATTTTTACGCCCCGTTCGGAAAATCCTTTTAAATAAATTCCGGCTCCGCAGCCGATATCAATAACGCTCTGGGGATGAAAATGCTTTATTAGAATATTGACGGCCGCTTTGGCCGAAGAACTTTCCAGTTTTATGGTATTTTTAAAAAACCGTTGGTCGTAGATATGAGTTTCCACCGCCATAGAATTTTAGCCGATTATTTTATTTATTCCTTTTAAATATTTTGAGTCCACTTTAAAATATTGCCAAGAATTTTGGAGAGGAAAATTTTCTCCCTCGTGGCGGTGGAAATCCGAGCCGCCGGTGGTTATAAAATCAAATTCTCTGGCCATGGCCTGGGCGTACATGACCGCGCCGACAGAATGATGGGGAGAAACTACTTCAATCCCGTCCACTCCCATTTTTTTTAATTTTTTCAGAAGTTTTCTCCTTAATTGGTCGTGCTTGCCCGGATGGTTAAAAATAAGCTGGCCGCCGATTTTTTTTCTTAAAGCCAGAATTTTTTTTATATCCGTATAGCTTTCCCTTAAGATGCCTATGTTTTCATTGCGGAAATATTGGCCGATAATCTCTCCCTCCTGCGGATTCTTCATTTTTAATTCTTTTTTTATTTTGGTCTGGTTGGCCGGGATTTCCCAGATGTCATCAACGATGTGATTTAAGGGGACATAGTGGGTGTATTTATCCAGAATTTTGTTGATATCAATTTTGAATCCTTTTTTTGCCAATTTTTTTAGAATTTTTCTTACTTTAATTTTTCTTCTGATTTGGCTTACGCGCAAGATGTCATGGAGGCGGGCGTCTTTTTCGTCAAAATTAAACCAAAGTAAATTTAGCCTTATGCCTCCCAGTTTTGCGTAGAGTTCCAGGCCGGTGATGGGCTTAATTTTGTATTTTCGGCAGGCCTGCCTGAATTCGCCCAAACCGCTCACCGTATTGTGGTCGGTTAGAGCCGCTATTTTTACCCCTTGGTCAGAGACAAATTTAGCTACCTCGGTAGGCGATAAATAGCCGTCAGAATAGTTTGAATGAAGTTGCAAATCAATTAACATATGTTATTACAAATTCACAAATCAGAAAACAAATTCACAAATATTATCTGAAATATTAATTTTCATTTGTGTTATTCGTGATGATATTTGTGAATTTGTAATTATATATTTAGATTATTTTTTACTTTTTCTATCAAAGGTTCGGCTCGGTCCGGTTCGTTTTTATATTTTGTCAGAAAAAAGGTAGCGGTGCGGATAGCGGTCCAATTATAGTAATTATCAATCCGCTCTTGCAAACCTTTGTCTAGTTTTATTTTAGCATTCTTGAAGTAATTTTCCAAAAAAAGATTTTTGATTTTTTCGGCGTATTCTTCGTTGTTTATTTTTCTCATCAACATAAATTCAACCTGTTGCAAGAAACAACCCAGGTCCCGGGCAAAATCAGACAGGCAAATATCGGTGAAATCAATAATTGACAATTTCTTTTTTCCCATTTTTATAATGTTTTCCGGGTGGGCGTCGCCGTGAACAAGCCATTTTTCAGAAGTTGAGGCCAAAAAATCATCTTCTTTTTTTACAAAAATTTCATAAGCCTTTTTGTAGGCGCCATAATAGGCCGGATATTGTTTTTTTATATCGAGAAGAATCTGGCCACTGCCGGGAATAACGGTTTTGATTCGGCTGTTTTCTTCATTAAAATTATAGGCGTTTTCCGTAGACAGCCGGTGCAATTTGGCAAACCAAGCCGCGGCTTTGGGGACAATCGTCTCTATTTCTTTATAATCTTTTTTTCTTATGTAATGGTAAAGGTTATTGCCGCTGACGCCGCGGTAGAAAGTCGCCTTGAAGTATTCGGAATAAAAGAGGGGATGGGGAATGGTTAAAAAGCCTTTGGCAAAACCGTTATCCCATAAATATTTTAAAGCGTGATAAACATTTTTTCGCGGCTCTTCGCTATGGGCCGAACAGAAAATGGACAAAATTTTTGTTTTGCCGGCTTTGGCGAGGAAAGAAGTTTTGAATTCAAGGACGACATGGTAAGTCGTTTCCCAAACATGGCTTTTATGGGAGCGGATTTTTACTTTTTTAATATCAATAAAATCGGGGTACTTGGGCAATACCTCTTTTTTCAACAAATCTATAACATATTTTTCATCAAAGAGATTGTGGATTATATTCATGCATTACAAATTATCGCCGCTACAGCGGGATCCCGCCTACATAAATTGTAATAAAGTGGCGGGACAAATTTTTTACAAATTTACAAATACTAATCCAAACGCTTTAGTTAATATTTGTAAATTTGTAGCGGATTTGTAGATTTGTGGGATTATTATTTCTTCCAGTAATAAGTCCAGTGTTTTTTCCAGATTAGCTGCTTTATTTTTAAATATAATTTTTCCGCCTTGATTTTCGTTTTTTTAGTAGCAAGGTCGTCTAAAGCCCGGACAGACCGGATTAATTCATTAACCCCCCGTTCAATTTCATCCGGATTCCAGGAAAGCGGGCCGAAGATATGGCCAAAATCCCGGGCGCTCGCCCACCAGAAAGTGCAGCTGGCTAGACCTCTCACCAAATGCCAGCGCGCCCAATGGGCATTTTTGTCTTTTTTATATTTGTCCGCGGTTTTGTAGGCCAAATTTGCCAGTTCCCAGATGTTTTTTTGGATTTCATTTTTTTGGTCAAGCCAAAGCATGTAGGGCTGGTTTTTTTTTAATTCTTCTTCGGTTGATACCCAGCTGCCGGCGATGGGGCTAATTTTTTCTGTTTTTTTGCGTTCATCAATAAATTCAGAAATAGTTTTGGTTTTTAAATTCCGATTTTTTATAATTTTTTCAAATTCTGCCGTTGGGTCATTGTGCCTTAGGCCGTATAGCTCCGCATCTGTGGCCGTGATAACCAAGTTATGGTTTTTTTCTTTGGCCATTATCTCATTTAAAGTTTCCGGAATATAAGATTCCGAGAGCCGGCGGGAGCGAAAAATTATTTTTAAGCCGCTGTTTTTGTCTTCATAAATCTTATTAAAATCGGTCTGGCCCAATTTACCATTATTAGCAATTTCATCAAGAATTATCCATTCATAACCCAGTTTTTTTATTATTTTGGCCACTTTCCGGCCATAAGCCATTTCCGGAATAAAAAATCCCCGGGGGCGGAAATTTTTGCCAAAATGTTTTCGCAAGATTTCTTCATTTTCTTTGATTTGCCTGATTGTTTCTTCTTTCGGGATTAGAGGCAGGAGAGGATGATAAGCGGCGGTCCCTGTTAATTCAACTTGGCCTTTTTTCCTTAAGTTATTTAACCTTTTTAACAAATTTTCATAACCCAATTCTTCCCAACGCAAAATCAGGGCGCCGGTGACATTAAGAGTGAATTTCAAATCAGGATGTTCTTCCAAAGCCCTGATTATGCGAGCGTAGCTTAATTCCGTCGCTTCCTTAATCAAGCGGGCGTCATTATTAACGGGCTGGTAAAGATGTAAGAAATTAATCCAAAGCATGTAAAAATGAATAATGAATAATTAAAATTTTTGTATTCTGCCATTGCGAGGGAGCAGGAGCGACCGAAGCAATCTCTGGTAAAGGGGCACGAAGTACAATTCTCTTAAAAACGTCTAATTCCGATATTAATTCGGTTAATAGTAACTTATTTAACTAATTTGTTTTTTTCTGCTAACCAGAGATTGCTTCGTCCCGAGGCTTCAGGACTCGCAATGATATAAGTATTACTTTTGTCGCCTTCTCGGTTCGGAGACCGCGACGGGGTGGAACAATTTAATAATTTAGCAATATCCCCAATCCCTAATCCCTAAGTATCTAATTAACTAACACCTACTTTCCCTTCTGTCCGTTAATTTTCAAAACCTTCCGGTAAAGCAAAATGTATTTCTTCGCCGGTATTTCCCAGCTGTTTGACTCCTGCATAATGCGGGAAACTAAACTGCGCCAGGTGTCTTTATGCTTATAATTTTCCAAGGCCCTGATTATGGCTTCAAACAGGGACAACTCGTCAAATTGGCTAAAAACAAAACCGGTGCCCTTGCCCGTGGTTGGATTAAAATTCGTAACCGTATCATTTAAACCCCCGACTTTTCTGACAATCGGCACGCAGCCATAACGCATGGCAATCAGCTGGTTTATGCCGCAGGGTTCATGATAAGAGGGCAGGAGGAAAAAATCAGAGCCGGCGTATACCAAGGTTTCATATTTTTGGTTTTCCTCGTGGGAAGGGATAACCACTAATTTTTTTGGATATTTTTTTGCCAATTTTTCCAGTTCTTTGAGATAACCCTTATCTCCGGAGCCGATAATTATAAACTGAATATCAAACTGCAGCAGTTTATCGGCGATTTTTAAAATTAATTCAAAGCCCTTTTGAAAGGTGACGCGGGAAGTTGTGCAGAAAAGGGGGGTTTTTATGTCCGCCGGCAATTTGAATTTTTTTTGCAAATATTCTTTATTTAATTTTTTGCGGTGAATTTTTTTGAAGTCGTAGTTTTTAAAAAGTCCGGTGTCTTTGGCCGGATTGTAAGCCTTGTAGTCAATGCCGTTGACTATCCCGAATAGTCGATCCTGCCGGTTAGACAAAATTCGGTGCAGGTCCTGGCCGAATTTTTTTGTCATTATTTCTTCTCGGTATTGTTCGCTTACGGTATTGATAATATCGGCGGAAAGAATTGCTCTTTTGGCAAAATTAAGGTATTCAATTTTTTTGTCTGATGTATGGGGGATTCTCTTTCGGCCATAGTCTTTTGATTTGGCCGGCACCTCCCACCAATTATGCCCGAGTTGAAAAACCAAATTATGGATAGTAAAGACGGTTTTGGCTTTTTTCAGGGTTTTTGAGTAGCGAAAATCGGTTTTTAAATAAAAGGGGATCAGGCCGGCCTGCCAGTCATGGCAATGAACGATATCAGCTTCAAATTTCAAAAGAGAAATGAGCTTTAGGGCGGCTACGTCAAAAATTAAAAAACGGGCGTTTTCATGGCTTGACCCGTAGATGGCTTTTCTTTTGGAAAAATATTTTTTGTTTTCAATAAAATAAACCGGCAAGTCATCCATAAGATAGCCTTTCCAGTAATTAATTCTTACCGCTTCTTTGGAATTGAGATAAACTTTGATGTTATTGTAGACCAGTTTCAAGTTATCCCGTTTTTTTTCAATGGTTTGCCCATAAAGCGGGGTAATAACAATTACTTCATGCCCCAGTCTTTTTTGGGCCTTAGGCAAGCTGCGCGCAACGTCAGCCAGGCCCCCGGTTTTGGAAAAAGGGGCCGCTTCAGAAGCAATATGGACAATTTTTAATTTCTTGGACATTTTTGTGAGATTATTGGAATTATTAATATTTTTAAGATTTTTAGGACAATTGGCTATTGGCGGCGCAGATAGCGATGGCCAAGGCATCGGCCGCGTCATCGGGTTTTGGCAATTCTTTTAAACCAAGAAGCAGTTTTACCATCTTTTGCACCTGCGATTTTTCTGCCTGGCCGTAAGAAGAAACCGCCTGTTTAACCTGCAGAGGAGTAAATTCAACTGTCGGGATTTTATTCTGCCTGGCCGTAAGAAGAATTACGCCCCGGGCCTGTCCGACGACTGAAGCGGTTTTTACATTTTTGCAAAAAAATAATTGTTCCACCGCAATCAGCTTGGGCTTATATTTTTTTATTATTTTGTCGAGTTTTTTATTAATAATTTCCAGTCTTTCCCCCAGTTCTTCCTTGGGTGAAGTTTTTATTGATCCATATTCCCGGCAGGTTAATCCGGTTCGGCTGTTTTTTTCTATAATTCCAAAGCCGGTGTCAGCCAATCCCGGGTCAATTCCTAAAATCGTTTGGCTCATAAAGCTTAACGCATAACGCATAACGCCGTTGGTTATAAGTTACGAGAATTAAATATTGGAGATATTATGATAATAATCAACCGCATCTTCATTATTCTCTATCTCTTCAATAAATTTTTCAATTTTTTCCTTGTCCTCGCCGGCAATTTCCCGGCTTTCTTTGGCAATAAATTCCATATCGGCTGTTTCTGTTTTAATATTTTTTTCTTCTAAGAATTTTTTTAAACCCTGGAGATCCTCAAGGTTGGTGTAAATGGTTATGCCCTCTTCTTCCCGTAAAATATCTTGGGCGCCGAAATCAATAAGGCTTAATTCCATATTTTCTAATCTCACGTTAGCCTTGGCCAGTTCTTCTTTTAAAATTCTTATCACGCCTTTTTGAGAAAAATTCCAAACAACAGAGCCGAGAGAGCCTCCGTTTTTGGAAAATAAGTGACGGATGGAGGCCGCGGCCCGGTTACGGTTATCAGTTAAACACCTGACAATAAATTGGGATTTAGCCGGACCAAAGCCCTCATAGATTAGTTCGGCGACCTCTTGCCCGCCACCTTCTCCCGTACCTCGTTTAACTGCCCTGGCGATATTATCTTTGGGCATATTGGCCTGTTTGGCTTTTTCAATCGCCATTCGCAAGGTAAAGTTGATATTCGGGTCTCCTCCCTTTTCTTTGGCGGCAATGGTAATAAGGTTGGCAATTTTTGTAAATACAGCTCCTCGCTTGGCATCTACGACCGCTTTTGCTCTTTTGGTTGTGGCCCATTTGGAATGTCCCGACATAAAATGAATAACGAATAATGAATAATGCAAAATGAATAATTGGTAATTTTAGTAAAATAAATCAGGCAAGGCCTGATGACTTTAAATTAACACGAATTGAAATAAAAATCAAGGTAGTTTATAATAGATGTAGGGGGAATAAGTCATTTGTTTCCGTTACAAATTACAAATCAGATACAAATATTACAAATAATTAGGGAGAACGTCTTTTTCGTATTTGTAAAATTTGTAATAAATTTGTAATTTGTAACTTATAGCATTATGAAAGCAAAAAAATTTATGACTTTAAAAGAAAGTGAAATAAAAGGAGTAATTGAGTCTATCCAATTTTTGCCTGACCAAGTTAGGCAGGTTTTGACCGATGCCCGCTTAATAAAGATGCCGGCTTCTTGCGACAAAATAAATGAAGTCGTGGTTAACGGCATGGGCGGTTCCAATTTGGGCGCCGGAATCGTTAAGGCTGTTTTTTCTGACCACTTAAAAGCGCCCTTATCAATCGTCCCCGGCTACCGAGTGCCGGCTCACGTGGGTAAAAATACCCTCTATATAATTTCTTCCTATTCGGGCGGAACCGAAGAGCCGCTGTCTGTTTATAAAGAGGTTAAAAAACGGGGAGCAAAAATCGCCGCTATTACTTCCCGCGGAGGGGGAAAACTGGAAAAGCTGATGATAAAGGATAATATCCCCGGCTATATTTTTAAACCGGAATTTAATCCTTCAAACCAGCCGCGGCTGGGAATAGGCTATATGATTTTTGGCACAGCGGTGATATTGGCCAAAGCCGGCCTTTTCAAAATTAAAGTGAAAGAAATTGAGGATTTAATCGCTGATCTGGAAATTTGGGACCGGAAATTAAGGCCGGCCATAGCTAATAAAAACAATCAGGCGAAGAAGATAGCTGAAGCTCTTTTTGGCCGGCAGCCGGTATTGGTCGGGGCCGAATTTTTAATTGGAAATTTGCGGGCTTGGCGCAACCAATTTTGCGAGAACAGCAAAAACTTTGCCAGTTATTTGACTTTGCCGGAATTGAACCATTACGCCCTGGAAAGTTTGGCTAATCCCAAAAGCAATAGAAAAAATTTAATATTTTTATTTTTGGATTCAAAACTTTATCATCCGCGGGTGCAAACAAGAAGCCGTTTGACGAAGCAGGTAGTTAAAAGGAGCAAGATAAAGATCGTTAGCCATGCCTTAACGGGCAAAACGGAATTGGTTCAGGCTTTTGAAGTTTTACAGCTTAGCGCCTGGGTTAGTTTTTATCTGGCCATGCTTAACAAGGTTAATCCGGCGGAGATAAATTGGGTGGATTGGTTTAAGAAGCAATTAAAATAGATAATATGGATGTAAATTTAGCAAAAAAAATTTCAATTGAGTGCGTAAAAGAAGCCGGGCAATTTTTAATGGCTAATATCAACAAAGTCAAAGAAGTTTCTTTTAAAGCTAAAAGCGATATTGTTACTAACATTGATATTGGGTCTGAGAAAATTATAATTGATAAAATCAAGATAAATTTCCCTGAACACAGTATTCTTTCCGAAGAATCAGGCTTTACCGGCCAGCATACTGGTTATATTTGGATTATGGACCCGATTGATGGCACCATGAATTATTATCATGCCAGCGCCCCTTTTCGCGTTGCCCTTTGTTTGGTTTATCAGCAACAGCCGATAATTTCCGCTATCTATAATCCGGTTAAAGACGAATTATATTTTGCCGAAGCCGGAAAAGGAGCAATGTTAAATAACAGGAAAATTCATGTTGATGAAAATAATGAATTGAAAAAATCAGTTGTATTGACCCACATTTCTTCAAAAAAGGATGCCCGGGCTAGGACGATTCTTGCTCTTGACAGTATTTTTAAAAAAACACTCCATATGAGAATGTTTGGGTCGGGTTTAGCCGCGATGTCTTATATTGCTAGTGGTAAATTTGATATATTTTTTAATGTAAAAACATATCCCTGGGACATTTTGCCCGGTTCTCTATTAATTCAAGAAGCCGGTGGCACGGTAACCGATATTGAAGGCAAACAAATAACAATTGAATCTACCTCGGTTTTAGCTACCAATGGAAAGGTTCATGATCAGATGCTGGAATTATTAGAAGATATTTAACTGCAACACCATTTATTAATAGTTTTTAATACCCCGTCCGCTTGCGGCGGGGTAATTCATTAAAGGAATTAAATAAAGACGTTTAGTTTGGAATGGGTGGATACAAGACAAATTAGTTAATTGCAACTCGGGAAAAAATAAAATTAGCGCAAGCCTTTTAAAATTTTCAATTTGGCATTTATTGGCATTTAAAAATAATAAAATTAAAATAAAAAGGTGAAATTTATAGATTTCACCTTTTTTATTCACATAGATTCTATTTTTTTACTACCGGAAATTGCAAGCTAACCTGCGTCCCGACCCCTTCCATAGAGTCAATCATTATGTTGCCTTTCATCAGTTCTATAATTTGTTTGGTAATCCATAAGCCCAAGCCGGTGCCGGTAATATTTTTGGTTTTTTCCGTCTGGACGCGGTAGAATTTCTGGAATAGCCGTTCTCTGTCCGCGGCCGACATGCCGATGCCCGTATCTTTTATTTTTATTTCCAAAGTTTTGCCGTTATTTTTTTCAGAGGTCATTACTTCCACCCGGCCTTTTTCCGTGTATTTTATGCTATTGCCAATTAGATTAATTAAAACCTGTTTAAAGCGCTCATCGTCAATATTCAGCAAAGGCAATTTTTCTGTGTGGGGCTGGTATTTTAATTCCAATTTTTTTTGTTTTGCCTGGATCGACAGTTCCGCCATTATGTTTTTTATAATCGGACCCGGATCCTGCGGCTTGGCTTCTATTGCCAATCGGCCTTGTTCAATTCTGCTTACATTCAATAAATCTTCCACCAAAGAAGCAAGGCGGCCGGCAGCGCCTTCTACCATTTTTAAGCTTTCTTCAATTTTGCCGCTTACTTTGCCAAAAGAACCTTCCAGGATCATGGAGACATAGCCCCTGATGCCAGTCACCGGGGTGCGCAGTTCATGGGAGGCAATAGAAATAAATTCATCTTTCATTTGGTCCACTTCTTTTATTTTTTTGTAAAGAAGAGCGTAATCCCACAATCGGACAGCCGCGGCCAAAAATAGGATGACAATTAAAACTGTTAAAACCAGCAGAAAAATGGAGGCGTTGCGGTTATAATTAGTAAGATCGTCAACAATTTTGGAGGATAATTTCATAGTTAGCAGGACCTGTTTTTCTCCGGCTGAATCTTTCATGGGCATGGCTACCTGCCAGAACCGGCTTTCCCGGGAAAAATTGCCGACTAATTCTTCGCCTTCAGACGCAGCGGCCAATTTAAGGGAATCAGTGGCCAATCCGTCATTGTCCGGCTGCATCCAGGCTATTTTGTAATAGTAAAATTTTAAGACTTTTCCTATATCCTCTTTTTGGGACGCGGCGATTATTTTGAA
>JAQTRU010000013.1 GCA_028711655.1 Patescibacteria group bacterium | reverse complement strand
TTTATAAGTACAAGTGGCACTTGGGCCGAAAAAGGCTGGGGGGGGGGGTAAAAGTATTATGTTTGTTCATAGATATAAAGATATTATAAAAATTAGTAATTTACTTGAAACTTGGGAACGTTTTTTAAAGGGAAAGCGACACAAAAAAGATGTTATGCTTTTCCAGTCTGACTTAGCGTTAAATTTGGCCGGTCTTCATTTTTCGCTTGCTAAATATACTTATAAGCATGGGCAGTATTCAGCTTTTAATGTGTCCGATCCAAAACCGCGCAATATTCATAAGGCGGAAGTTCGCGACCGCGTCTTACATCATTTAATATACAAAGAACTTTACCCTTATTTTGAAAAAAGATTTATTTTTGATTCTTATTCGTGCCGGGAAGGCAAAGGCGTTCATCGGGCGCTTAACCGATTGAAGCGATTTGCCGGCAAAGTGTCCAAAAACCATTCCCGCACTTGCTATGTTTTAAAATGTGATATAAAAAAGTTTTTTGCGAGCATTGACCACAAAATTCTCAAAAAAATTTTAAAAAGGCACATAGAAGACTCCGATATTATTTGGCTCATAAATAGGGTTATTTCCAGTTTTTATTCCATCCGACCGGGTTTAGGCCTTCCTCTCGGCAATCTAACATCCCAACTATTAGTAAATATCTATATGCACGAATTTGATATATATGTAAAGCAAGAGCTTGGAGTAAAGTATTATATCCGGTATGCCGATGACTTTATTATTTTATCCGATAATAAGGATTATCTCAATAGCCTGTTGCTGAAAATTAGCGACTTTCTGCAAAAGAAGCTAAAGTTAAGCCTACATGAGCGCAAAGTCTGTATTAAAACATACGCCTCGGGCGTTGATTTCTTGGGCTGGGTGCATTTTCCGTATCACCGGCAGTTGAGGACAGCGACTAAGCGAAAAATTGCCAGAAAGTTGAAGGGTTATCCTAAAAGAGAAACAATTATTTCTTATCAAGGGCTTCTCAGCCATGGAAATACGTATAAATTTAAAAAGCGTCTTGGACTTGGACTTGATGAATAAATTGCAGTCATAAATGGAGTGAAAAAATAAAGAGCTGAAAGTATTTTAACAACAAGTTGTTTTTTTTCTATTTAATGTTATAATAGAGGCAAGATAATTATTAATTATTCATTATTAATTATAAATTTTTAATATGGATATTTCTTCCTACTTCAAACAAGCTATTGAACAAAAAGCTTCTGATTTACACCTGGTCGCCGGCAGTATTCCGGCTTTGCGTATGGAAGGGGAATTAGTTAAGTTAAACCACGGCATACTTGAAAACAAGGACCTGGAAGAAGGGGTGCGCACCCTGATTGATGAAAAAACATGGGAAAGGTTTAATCGCAAGCGGGAGCTGGATTTTTCCCAGGAATTTTTTGGCGCCCGTTTCCGCGTTAACCTCCATTATCAGGAGGGAAAAATAGCTTTATCCGCCCGTTTAATCCCAAGCAAAATACCCGCTCCCGAAGAAATCGGCTTGAGCGAAACTATTTATAATCTAACGCACATGCGGGATGGTTTGATTATCGTTACCGGGCCATCAGGGTCTGGAAAATCCACGACCCTTGCTGTGATGCTTGACATTATAAACAAGGAGAGGCGGTCTCATATTATTACGATTGAGGATCCGATAGAATATTTATTTGAAGAAAAACAAAGCATCATTGAGCAAAGGGAGTTGGGAAGCGACACCATAACTTTCGCTTCCGCCTTGAAATACGCCCTGCGGCAAGACCCGAACGTAATTATGGTGGGCGAAATGCGGGACCTGGAAACTATCTCGGCGGTTTTGACCGCCGCGGAAACCGGACATTTGGTTCTGTCAACCTTGCATACGGCGACGGCTTCAGAAACAATCGCCCGGATCATTGACGTTTTTCCCGCGCACCAGCAGCAGCAGATTTTGAGCCAATTGTCTTCCACTTTGCGGGCGGTAGTGGCTCAGCATTTGCTTCCCGGAATAAAAGGCGATCGGGTGGCGGCCAGAGAAGTTATGATAAATAACAGCGCTATCGGCAATTTGATAAGGCGCAACCAAATCGGGCAGATTTATACGGTTATCCAGACCAGTCAAAAGGACGGGATGATTACTATGAACAAATCAATTGACAAGCTCTTGCAGGAGGGTTTAATCAGCGCGGAAGTGGCTAAAAATAGAAAAAGAGATTTAGAAACGCAGGCAGTATATTATTAGTTACAAATTACAAATTATTTACAAATTCTACAAATAAAAATTAAAGCACTTGCTAACTAAAATTATTGAGAACTTAACAGCATATTTGTATATTTGTAAATAATTTGTAATTTGTAACTATATGACGGAAGAAAAATGGGAAAATATAAAAGGGCAAATCAAGGATAGTTTCAAGGTGGAAGATGAAGGCTGCGAGCATTCTGATGAGCGGGGCGGGGTTGATATTGATTTTATAATTTTTACCGGCCCTCTGGGTAGAATGAAATTGGAATTTGTTACTAAACCCGTGGTTTTAGACAAAAAAACGACTTATTCGCGACGAATTGGTTCGGAGACAAAAGTGGATTATGTTTATAGCGAAGACGAGAAAACAAGCCGTTTGACGGCTTATAAATGGGATGAAGGCCGGGATGATTGGGTTGAGATTGACGGCAGTATGTTTTCATAATAAATTAATTTTTAAGACATGCGGGCTGTAATTCAGCGGGTTAAAAGCGCAAATGTTAAAATTGATAATAAAATAGTTGGTCAGATCGGCCAAGGTTTGTTGATTTTGTTAGCGGTCCATCAGGCAGACAGCGAAGACAAGATCGAAAAAATGGCGGCTAAAATTATTAATCTAAGAATTTTTGGAGACAAAGACAATAAGATGAATTTATCAGTAAAAGATGCGAATGGGGAAATTTTAGTGGTTTCGCAGTTTACTTTGTATGGAGATACGACCAAGGGCAATCGGCCGAGTTTTATAGAATCAGCCAGACCCGAAAAAGCTATTCCGTATTATGAAAAATTTGTTGCCAAGATAAAGGACAGCGGCCTAAAAACAGCCACCGGCGAATTTGGAGCCATGATGGAAGTTAGCCTGGTAAATGACGGGCCGGTGACAATCATAATTGAAAGTTAGAAAGTTTATAAAGTTTATAACTAAAAACATATGGAAACATTTTATGTTATTTTAGGGGTTATAATTTTCATAATTCTTATTAGCTTGAAACAAATCAACCAATATGAAAGAGGAGTTAGATTCACCATGGGCCGGTATCAGGGCATTATGAATCCGGGCTGGCGGATTGTCATTCCGATTTTTCAGACTTATAAAAAAGTTGATATGCGGGTTAAGGCCGTTGACGTGCCAGACCAAAAAGCCATTACTAGAGATAACGTCTCGGTTATGGTTAATGCCGTTATTTATTATAAGGTCTCTTTCGCGGAAAAGGCCATAATTGAAGTTGAAGATTTTCGGTACGCCATTTCCCAGTTTGCCCAGACTACAATGCGCAACATTGTCGGCGAAGCCACTTTGGACGAATTATTGGCCAATCGGGATAAAATCGCGGACAGGATTAGGGAGATAGTTGACAAGGAAACGGACGAGTGGGGGTTAAAGGTAAATAACGTTGAATTGAAAGATGTAAGTTTGCCCGAAGAGATGGAGCGGGTGATTGCCAAGCAGGCTGAAGCGGAAAGAGAAAAGCGGGCTGTTATTATCAAGGCTGAAGGCGAAGTGGCGGCGGCGGAAAATATGTCAAAAGCCGCCCGGATGCTTTCCAGTTCTGATGGCGCTTTGCATTTAAGGACCTTGCAATCCATCAACGACTTGTCATCAGATCAGTCAAACACCATAATTTTCGCTGTCCCGCTAGAGGTATTGCGGGCATTTGAGGGGCTTAAAGACGACAAAAAAGATGAAAAATAATTTTATGTCCAGAAATTTAAAAATTTTCGTTATTTTGTTGACGGTTATCGCAGTTTTATCTTTGTATTTGATTTTGACCTCGCGGCCGCTTGATGGCGATAGAGCGGGTAATGACGATCAACTTAAGGAAATAAAGGCGAAGCTGGTTAACGACTATAAAGGCGGACTGAATGAAGTTTTGGCTGAATATTGGCGGCTATCTTCGGATGAGGACATTTCGCTTGAGGAAAGCGGATATTTAAAGAATCGGCTGCTGGAGTTGAAAGTTCCGGCAGACCTTAAAGGGTTTCATTTTGGCTTAGTTATGGCTTTTGATAAATTGGAAAGCGGCAGCGAAAAGGAAAGGGCGGAGAGCAAACAAATTATTGAGCAGGCCATGGCTGATTATGAGTGGCTGGACGAATAATTCCCAATACTTTAAGAATTTTTCGCGAGGCTTCGAGCGGATCGACGTTGTGGCCCTGGCGGGCAATATCTTTGATAAATTAAAAATTTATATTGAGTTTGCCGGATTATGAAATATAGCCGACTTTTAGTGTTATTAGTCCCGATTTTGGTCTTAATTTTTCTAGAATCGGTGGTTTTTCGCCATAGTTTATTTTTTGTTTCCTTGTTACTCGCCAACTTGGCGATTTTGGCCGCCGTTTTAGTTTTCGTAAAAGCGGGCAAAACCGAAAAATTTTTTGGCTCCTATCTTGGGGCGGCGATTCTTCCGCTTGGATTTTTGTCAAGCATTTTTGTCTATTCGTCTTTGGTTGTGAATAAATTTCTTATCCAATTTTTATTTTTTTCCGCCTTTGGTTTTATTTATTTTTATTTGCGTTATATTTATTATTATTTAGTCCGCCCCGAATTTTGCCGGACCGATACTATAAAAAGCATTTCTGCCGCAGGAAATTTTTTTATGGTATTTTTTTCCGCCTCCGCCGTTTACGGCTTCCAATCATTTTTGAATATTCCGGTTTGGCTGTTGATGGCTTGTCTGCTTGTTGTGATTTTTTTAGCGGTTTATCAGATCATGTGGGCGAACAAAATCAAGATAAAAACGGCCATTGCTTTTATTCTCATAAGCGGCGTGATTTTATTTGAAGTAGGCTGGGCCATGTCTTTCCTGCCCTTGCGCCACGATATAACCGGGCTGATTCTGGCTATTTACTATTATATATTGATCGGATTATCGCTTGCTTATTTGGCCGGTTCTTTGAGCGGTAAAGTTGTAAAAAATCATTTAATTTTTGGTTTTTTGGGTACCTTGCTGGTTCTCCTTACAGCCAGATGGATGTGAGGCGAGTTAAAAATTTAAGTTTATAGCCAAAAATATGAAAAACAAAATAAAGAAAATATTAGAAAAAAACGGGGTAGCGATATTGCTGGTTTTGGTTTTGATAATAGGGCTTTTGGCCGGATTGGCCGGAGAATTAATTTCCCGGACTTATTTATTTGGGGATTCTTACAATATTCCTTTCTTTGGCGGCATCAGTTTTTCTGACGGAAATTATTCGGGGTCAAATTTGGTTATTCAGGGGGCAAGGAAAGTGGTGGTGGAACAAAACGTAAAGATAGCCGAAACCATTAATTCCGCCAGAGGCAATTTGGTTGGTATTTTTAAAAAAATTAAATCGGATGATCCTGAATCGGGGTTTGATTTGGAAAATTATTACAAGTTAAACCAGGCGCTTGGTTTGGGGCTGATTATCACCAGTGATGGCTGGATCATAACCGATGCCTTGCCTGAAAATTTGAGCAATGAAAATATTTTTAATAATTATGTCGCTATCAGCAAGGAAAGGCAAATATATAAAATTGACCAGATCATAAGAGATACTTTAACGCCGTTTTCTTTTATCCGCGTGGAAGGGGTGAGGGATTTCCCGGTTCAGCAATTTGCGGAAAATAAAGCGGAAAGCGGACAATTAGCAATAGCGGTCGGCTGGTCCGGAAGCACTTTGACTTCGGTTGCCGGAGGCGAGCGGGAGAGTTTGTTAAAGTTTAGCGATGATTTGCCGGGCGAGCTA
This sequence comes from Patescibacteria group bacterium, assembly GCA_028711655.1. Lineage (NCBI taxonomy): Bacteria > Patescibacteria group bacterium. The sequence goes on along the minus strand of JAQTRU010000013.1, from coordinate 18,487 downwards.
ATTTTGGCTAATACTTTTGGAGAAAATTTAAAGGGAGCGGCGGTGTTTGATTTAACCAGCAAGGTTATCGGGCTGATAGACAGCCGGGGAAAGGCAAGGCCGATTGGCCATTTCCAATCCGCTATCAGGAGCCTTCTGAAAAGCAAAGAAATAAAGCGTCCGAGTTTAGGCGTTAATTATCTTGATTTATCCCTTTTGGCCAAAGAGGACAATAAACACAAAAAAGGCGCTCTTATCTACAAAGGAACGAGCGGTATAAGCGTTGTGAAAAACAGTCCGGCGGCTTTAGCCGGCTTGAAAGATGGGGATATTATAATCCAAGTGGATAATATTGAAATCAATGAAAATAATAGCCTGTCAGATATTATCCAAGGCCGTCTGGCCGGCGACAAAGCAAATATAGTTTATATGCGAGCGGAAGAAAAATTTGAGGTTGAGGTGGCGCTGGCGGAGATAAAATAAGTAGGATTGGTTTCCCGCGGCTCTAAACATTTAGATAATCCCTTAATCCGAATTCTTCCTACGGACTTAAACCTTCCTGCCATAATCCGAATGCCTGTTTTGCCTTCGGCAGCCCTGCTACAAATAGGGCACATGCGAATTATGCTCCGGATACTAATTCGCAACATTCGGATTAATTCAAAGTTTGTGAAGATAAGCAAAGTAGAATTCGTATTAATATTTCATCTTAACTAAGTAACTAATCTAATCATGTTGAACTCAATAAAATCAATCAGGCAAGCGAAAAAACTGGTCGGAAAGAGGGTATTTTTACGGACTGATTTTAATGTTCCCGTGGAAAAGGGCAAAGTCGCGGATGATTATAAGATAATGGCAAGTTTGCCAACTATTCGTTTTTTGCTGCGTTATCGGGCCAAAATTATCATTGCCAGCCATCTTGGCCGGCCGGACGGGAGAAGAGAAAAAAAATACTCTCTGGCGCCAGTGGCAAGGCATTTAGGCGGTTTGCTTGATGAAAAAGTGCGGTTTTCGGATGATTGTACCGGTCTGGCGGCCGGTACGGCCGTGGGCAAGATGAAACCGGGAGAGATTTTGATGCTGGAAAATTTGCGTTTTGCCAAGGGCGAGGAAAAAAATGATAAAAAATTTGCCAAGGAGCTGGCTGGCTTGGCCGATATTTATGTTAATGACGCTTTTGCCAATAGCCATCGGAAGCATGCTTCAATGGCGGCCATAAAAAAATATCTGCCGTCTTACGCCGGCCTGCTTCTCGCCGAAGAAGTGGAAAACCTTAATAAAATCATTTATCCTAGACAACCGCTGATAGCCGTTATCGGCGGAGCGAAAATTGGCACTAAAATTTCGTTTATCAGGAAATTAAGCCAAAAATCTTTTAAAGTTTTAATCGGCGGAGCCTTGGCTAATAATTTTTTTGCGGCCCGGGGGATGGAAATAGGAAAGTCGTTAGCTGATAAAAAAAGCGTGGCTTTGGCCAAGAGCTTAAAAGCAAAGAATATTCTTTTGCCAGTTGACGTGGTGGTGAGCGGCAAAAAAGACGGCCGCGGCCCGGTCAAAGTAAAAAACGATTTTAGAGTGAATAAAAACGAAGCAATTCTGGATATCGGGCCAAAAACCGTAAGATTATATTCTTCGTTTTTGAAGAAAGCCCAGACTATCATCTGGAACGGCCCAATGGGAATGTTTGAGAACGAACATTTTAAGCACGGCACTTTGGCTATCGCCCGCGTTATCGCTTCCCGTTCCCGAGGCCGCGCGTTTGGAGTGGTTGGCGGGGGAGAAACTATTGCCGCTTTGAAAATGACAGGGATGGAAGACTATGTGGACTGGATTTCAACGGGCGGAGGAGCGACCTTGGCTTTTTTAAACGGGGAGAAAATGCCCGGACTTAGTAAAATAACAAAATAATATAATATAAAATAATAAAATAATAGTTAAGTCGGTTTTTTTATATTATTTTATTATTTTATTATTTCAATTCTATGATTCCCAACAAAATCCTTACTATTCTTGCCGGAGTTTTTTTGGCTATCGGCTCAATTTATTTGGCCATGCTTTCCTGGAACGCGATCAAGGCCCATAATTATATCGGGGTAAGCGAAGAACAGAGGCATTCAATCACGGTTACGGGAGAAGGGGAGGTAATTGGCGTGCCGGATATAGCAAAAATTTGGCTTGGGTACAGAATAGAGAAAAAAACAGTGGCAGAGGCGCAGAAAGACAATACCGACAAAATGAACGCGGTTATAAAGAAACTGAAAGATGATTTTAAAATTGACGCCAAGGACATAAAAACGGTAAATTACAGCATTTATCCGCAGTATGATTGGAGCAAGGGCATACAACTTTTCCGGGGATACGAAGTAAACCAGAATCTTGAAATAAAGGTGAGGGAGATGGAGAAAGTAAGCCAGATTTTAGACGCGGCCGGGGGCCTGGGCTTAAATCAAATCGGCAATTTGTCTTTTGAAGTTGACGACGAAGAAAGCTTAAAACAGGAAGCCAGGATTAAAGCGATAGAGGCGGCTAAAGCCAAAGCTGAAAATTTGGCGAAGGTAGCGGGAGTTAAATTGGGAAGGATTATAAATTTTTCTGAATCAAGCAGCGGATATATGCCGATTGCCTATCGGGAAAGCTATAAGATGATAGCCGATGAAGCTTTGGGCATGGGTGGCGCCGCGCCGGAAATTCAAGCCGGCAGCAGTGAAATAAAAGTAACGGCAACGGTTGAATATGAAATACTATAGTTTGCTTTTTATTTTATGTCATCAAATTGAAGTTTTTTAAAATATGCTTTTCAGGCCAAATAGCAGAACCAAGGGTTTTACTCTAATAGAATTATTGGTGGTTATTGCCATTATCGGTCTTTTGGCGTCAATGGCGGTTTACGCTTTGAACGTCACCCGGGTGAAAGCCAGGGACGCGAGAAGGAAGGCGGATATTGTGCAGCTGCATAAAAGTTTGGATATAGCGGCGAACAATAATGGCGGACATTATCCGGATACAACTGGAGGCGTTTTTGTATATGCGGCGTCTTATTTGAAATGTTTGGGGAAAAATACCAGCCAGACCTGTTTCGGAGGTAGATTCAGGGGGCTGGATTCCCTTGAGGCCGTTCTTTCCCCTATAATAAAAGCGCCGGCAGACCCGGTTCGAGTCAATACCATTTTTGACGGTTATTTATACTCCAGATCTTGCCATGTGACCCACGCGCCGGGATGGGAAAATAAACCGTGCATTTTATGGTTGCCGGAAGAACCAGTAACCGCGAATAATTGCCACCCGGGAGTAGTCGGATCGTCCGGCGGTGATGTTTGCGGTTATTCATGCTCGTTTTGCGCACTAAAATTAGGCAATTAAGGGGTCAATTGCCATTTGTTTTTAATGAAAAGTTATATTAATTTAAATAGAGAAAGTGGTTTTACCCTTATAGAATTATTGGTAGTTATTGCCATTATCGGTCTTTTGTCGTCAATGGCGGTTTACGCTTTGAATGTCGCCAGGATGAAAGCCAGGGATGCGAAAAAATTGGCTGATTTTAGGAGTATCTCTAATGCCTTACAGATGTTTTATGATAAGAACGGACAGATGCCTCCAAATTATGTTTCGGGTCAGGAAGTCTGCGATGGCGGCCCCAACCAAGCTCAATATGATCAAGTTATGGGATATTTAGTAAGCGAGGGTTTTTTAGCTTTTATACCGCGCACCCCGGGACACGGGACATATTGTTATTATAATTATGGCAAGGGCAATAACATTGGAGGGCTTTTAGTGACAATATTGGAAGCCGCTCCAAGTACGACTACTGGCATTCCGCCTTCCTGCCGTCCTTGGCCGGCAGGAGTGAATTGGTGCAGCCAGAGCAGCAGCAAGCAATACTGCCTCTGCAATCCCTTTTAGGTAATCTTTGTATGAAAAAAAACGGTTTTACCCTTATAGAATTATTAGTGGTTATTTCTATTATCGGTCTTTTGTCGTCAATGGCGGTTTACGCTCTGAATGTGGCTAGAGTGAAAGCGAAGGAGGCGCGTTGCCGGGCCGATTTGAAACAAATACTCACGGCCATAGAGGTAAAAAGGGATGAACAGAATAAGGTATTGATGGGGGTAACCGGATCTGGTTGTACGCAATGTTCTTGCACCCCCTATGATGATGCCGCCTTTAATTCTCCAACATGTATTAGCCGGCTTACCGCGACTTTTAAAAATTTAGGTTTTCCGGACATTGTAAGAGACCCCTGGGGGAAGCCTTACTTAATAGATGAAAATGAATATGAATTTTCCGCCGATCTTTGCCGAAGAGATTCCTTGAACTCATTAAATTGCGGCAGCATTCATATCCCTTTTTATATTTGCCATTAATCTCGCGGCGCGGCAGTCTCGCCCTTCGCGGAGAGCGGGGCCCTCGCAACTGTTAAACTTTTTACTTTATAATTTTATAAATTTTTAGCTAAATATTATGCCTAAAATAAAAAAAATAATAGCGCGGGAAATTTTAGATTCCCGGGGAAACCCGACAATTGAAACTAAAATTGAACTGGATAACGGAGTGGCAGCTGAAGCCAGCGTTCCTTCCGGAGCTTCTACCGGGGAGCATGAGGCTTTGGAGTTTCGCGATGGAGATAAAAAAAGATATGATGGGCTGGGGGTCTTAAAGGCAGTTGAAAACGTCAACAATAAAATTTCAAAAATTTTGATTGGCAAAGACCCTGGTCAACAGGAAAAAATTGATAAAGAAATGATCAAGCTTGACGGCACGGAGAAAAAAAGCAAGCTGGGAGCTAATGCTATTTTATCGGTTTCCTTGGCTTGCGCTCGCGTTTCCGCGCTTTCGGCTAAGAAAGAACTGTATCAATATTTAGCGGAGACTCACGATTTTGAGACAAAGAAGTATAAGTTGCCGGCTCCCTTTTTTAATATTTTTAACGGCGGGAAGCATGCTGATACTAATCTGGATTTTCAAGAATTCATGATCGCGCCTATGAAGAAAGTAAGCTTTTCAGAAAAAGTTAGAATGGGAGCGGAAATTTTCCATAGATTGGGCCGGGTTTTAAAAAGAGCCAATTTCGACACCGATGTCGGCAATGAAGGCGGCTATGCCCCGGATATTGTTTCGTCAGTACAGGCGATTGAACTTATCTTGGCGGCTGTATTGGAGGCCGGGTATACGCCGGGAAAAGATGTCGGGCTGGGAATTGATGTCGGCTCTTCCGAACTTTATAGTAAAAAAGCGGAAAAATATATTTTCAGATTGGATCGGGCGAGTTTCACGAGCAATACCCTGGTCGGCCTTTATTACGAATGGTTCAGGAAATATCCGATTATCTCTTTGGAAGACGGATTGGCTGAAGACGATTGGGAAGGCTGGAGGGGGTTGACAAAAGAGCTCGGAGAAGAGATGCTTATTATTGGCGATGATTTGTTCGCCACCAATATTAACCGTTTGCGTCGAGGCCTAAAAGAGAAAGTGGCAAACACTATCTTGATAAAACCGAATCAGGTGGGGACTCTTACTGAAACAATGGATTGCGTGAAGTTTGCCAAAAAGCATAATTACAAGGTGATGGTTTCGCATAGGAGCGGGGAAACTTGCGATGACTTTATCGCGGATTTAGCGGTTGCTATCGGGGCTGATTATATCAAAGCCGGATCATTATCACGAGGAGAAAGGGTGGCAAAATATAATCGGTTGATGGAAATAGAGAGTATGATATAAATTTCTAATTTTTAATTCACCTAAACTTTAAATAACCAATAACCAAGAAACCTGCCTGCCGGCAGGCAGACAATAATCAAACAAATCTCCCCGGCCTCGCCAAGCGAAGCGGGGCGGGCAATATTCAATGACCAACAATCAAATGGTTTGGTTGTTGAAGTTTATTTATTGATTATTGTTTGGAATTTGATTATTGATTATTTCTAATTAGAAATTGCAATTTAGAAATTAAAATGTTTTATAACAATAATAACTATGAAAAATAAGCAAAAAAGTTTTAGTAGTTTGCCTATGATACTTGTAATCTTAGACGGTTGGGGCCTAGCCAAACCGAACAAGGGCAATGCCGTAACTTTGTCTGACACACCCACCATGGACGGGATATCAAAAAAGTACCCCTTTACGGAGTTGCATGCCTACGGCCGTTATGTGGGTTTGCCGCCAAAACAGGACGGCAACAGCGAAGCCGGGCATATGAACATTGGGGCTGGCCGGGTAGTGGAGCAGGACGCGGTAAAAATAAGCAAAAGCATTAACGACGGAACTTTTTTCAAGAATACGGCTTTAATGGAAGCAATAAAGAATGCTAAAACCAACAAGTCAAAAATGCATCTGATGGGCATGCTTTCCAACGGCATGAGCGCCCACAGCGAACCGGATCACATTTTAGCTCTGTTGACTTTGCTGGAAAAAAATAAAGTTGATAATGTTTATCTCCATTTATTTACGGACGGCCGCGATTCCCCGAAATACGCGGCTTTAAAATTAGTGGAAGACATGGAGAGGAGTTTCAAAAACAAAGAGAAAGTAGCCACGATTATCGGGCGTTTTTACGCTATGGACCGGACGAAAAAATGGGAGAGGACAAAAATGGCTTATGAAGCCTTGCTTTTGGGCAAAGGCCATGAAGCGAAAAACGCGCGGACAGCCATAAGTGAAAGTTATAACAAAGGAGATAACGATGAATTTATTGAACCTTACATAATAGATCCGGCCGGCCGGATAGAGGAAGGGGACAGCGTAATATTTTTTAACCTGCGGTCGGACCGCGCCCGGCAACTGGCCAAAGTTTTCGTCCAAAAGAATTTTAATGAAGATAATCCCGGGTCATTTAAAAGGGCGATCGTTTTAAAAAACCTGTGCTTTGTGGCCATGACTGATTTCGGCCCGGATTTAGACTCCATTATGTCCGCTTTTCCCAGCGTGGATTTAAAGCAGACCCTGCCTATGGTACTGTCTGATATGAAACAGCTTTATTTGGCGGAAACGGAAAAATACGCCCATGTCACTTACTTTTTCAACGGCGGTTATTCCGGCCGGGTTAACGGCGAAGACCAGGCGGTTATCGCCTCCCCAGATGTAAAATCCTATGACGCCACGCCGGCCATGAAAACAAGAGAGTTAACCGAAACGGTCATTCATAGTCTGGAGAAAAGAAAATATGATTTTATCCTTCTTAATTTTGCCGCGCCGGATATGATAGGCCATACCGGAAACCTAGAGGCGGGCATAAGGTGCTGCCACGAAGTTGATAAATGCCTGGGGCGGATTGTGAAAGCTTATCTGGGCGCCGGCGGGACTGTTGTTATAACCGCCGATCACGGCAATATAGAGGAGATGATAAATTTGGAAACCGAAGAAATTGACACCGAGCATTCAACCAATCCGGTGCCATTCGTTATAGTCAACAAGAAATACGGCGGGAGTAATAAAATTAAATTGAAAGATGACGGGGTTTTGGGGGATATTGCGCCGACGATTCTGGAATTGATGGGAAGAAAAAAACCAAAGGAAATGTCAGGAGAAAGTTTAATAAAATAACAAAATAACAAAATAATATAAAAATAAAATAAAAATTTTTTGTCTATGGTAGCAAACAAAACGCAAATTAATAGGCCTAAGCCCGTTATTTTGGTTATCCTGGACGGCTGGGGAATAACCCAACCCTATACCGGCAACGCCATTAGCCAGGCCAACACTCCTAATTTTAACGGTTTGGTCGCCCAGTATCCGTCTATGACTCTGCGAGCTTCCGGCGAAGCCGTGGGCCTGCCCTGGGGCGAAGCCGGAAATAGCGAAGTTGGTCATCTTAACCTAGGTTTGGGCAGGATTATTTATCAGGATTTGCCCAGGGTTAACAAGGCAATCAGCGATAATAGTTTTTATAAAAATGAGGTTTTTTTGAAAGCGATTGAGCATGCGAAAACCAACAACGGAAAATTACACTTTTTAGGGTTAGTTTCCTCCGGAAACGTCCATGCTTCAATTGAACATTTATACGCTTTATTGGCCTTGGCCAAAGAAAAGAAAGCCAAAGAGGCTTATATTCACGTTATTTTAGACGGTCGGGACACCCCCTACAACAGCGGCGTGAGTTTTATGAAGGATTTGAATCATTATATCGCTGAATGCGGTTTGGGAAAAATTGCCACGGTTTCCGGCCGTTTTTACGCCATGGACCGGGATAACCATTGGGACAGGACGGCCAAGGCTTATGCGGCAATTGCCGAAGGCAAGGGCAATCAGGGCGAAGATGCTATAAAAATTCTGGAAGAGAGTTATAAGAAAAAAATATATGATGAGGAATTTGTGCCTGCGGTAATCATGGAAAAAGGGCAGCCGGTGGCGAAGATAGAAAACGGCGATGCAGTTATTTTTTTCAATTTTCGGCCGGATCGGGCCAGGCAAATTACCAAAGCTTTTGTCTTGCCAAGCTTTAACAAATTTGCCGGCTGGAAGTACCTGAATAAGCTGTTTTTTGCCGGTTTTACTGAATACGAAAAAAGTTTGCCGATGGAAATCGCCTTCCTGCCGGAAATTATAACCAATACTCTGGGCGAGGTAATTTCCAAGAATAATTTAAAACAACTGCGAATCGCGGAAACGGAAAAATACGCCCATGTTACCTATTTTTTTAATGGCGGCCGAGAAGAGAGGAGCGAGGGCGAGGACCATGAATTAGTGCCGTCGCCGGCGGTTGCCAGCTATGATCTAAAGCCGGAAATGTCGGCCCCTGAAGTCGCGGAAAAAGTTATAAAGGCCATAGACAATGAAGCTTATGATTTTATTCTGGTTAATTTTGACAATCCGGACATGGTTGGCCATACCGGAAATTTAGAAGCGGCTGTCAAGGCGGTTGAAACCATTGACAACTGCTTGGGCAAAATAAGCAAAAAAGTTTTAGACAAAGACGGAGCGTTATTAGTGACGGCTGACCACGGCAACGCCGAGATGATGTTTAATATGCAAACCGGAATGATAGACAAAGAGCATACGGCCAATCCCGTGCCTTTTATCCTCATCGGAAAGCAGTTTGAGGGGAAAACCATAGGTTTTAAAGAAATTCCGGGCAGCGATCTAAGCCTGGTTAAGCCGCAGGGAATTTTATCCGATGTGGCGCCGACAGCGCTGAAAATAATGGGTTTGCCCAAACCGGATGAAATGACCGGCCGGAGTCTATTTTAATTTTAAAATTTCATTATGTTAGCGGACGAGAGAAAGGATTTTGCCGATAACCTTAATTTAAAATTTCAGGGATATCAGGGCATTATTTTGAAACCATTACTTATTCTTCTTCATCGGTTTGGTTTAAGCGCCAATATCTTGACCAATTTTAGGCTTTTGGGGGGAGTAGTTTTTTTATTTTGGTTCTACTACGGCGAAGAATTCTTTGCCTCTTTATTTCTTGTTTTTATTTTGCTTTTGGATATTTTTGACGGGGCGCTGGCAAGATTCCAGAACAAGGCTTCTGATCGCGGGAAGTTTCTTGATATTTTCACGGATTCCGTGGTTTATTCATTTACCATTTTAGCGTTATTTAAATTCAGAGAAAATTTAACGCCTCTGGCTTATAACATTTTTATTATCGCCGTTGCTTATCTTCTGGGAATAATAAAAAAGCGGGAATTTAAAAAATCCGACTGGATTCTTTGTCCCCGCGCCCAATTAAGTTACCTTAAAGCCATTGTGGTAATTCCATTTTTTCTTTTAATTTTTTTTCGCTGGAATTTTATTTTTGAAGCGGTTTTTATCGCCAATGTTATTGCCACCATTCTAAGCGTTTATTACTTTATTTTTATCCAGATCAGGTGGAAAAAATTTTATGGCGCCATAAAATAAAATTTTTATTTAGGGTATTTTTGCCCCTTCCTGCCGGCGGCTTTTGTTAATATAGCTCCGGTTTTTTTAAAACATTTATTGATTTTTTACTGATTTTACTTGACATAATTAATTATATATGTTATTATTTTAAATTAGCGCATTTTTTGTTGATCCTTAAAAAATTAATACAACATATAGTATTCGCGTTTCGCATAATGCGAAGCAAACCGTTTAAGTCTTGGGAAAGGTAAGTGGAATGAAAAAGTTCATGGTTGTCGCGCTGGCGGTTATTATTTTCGGTGTAGTACCGAGTTTTGCCTCCTTTGCCTCCGAATTTGGGGGGACCACCTATATTCAGGACAATTACGCAATAGCTCTCAATGTTCTCGGCGAAGACGGGGAAATTGCAGAGCTGGAATTTTGGTTCAATGCCTTCGGAGATATTCTTCAGGGGGCGGAAGCTTTTAAGGTAACATTCACGGTCTACGAAAAGACGGGGCATGAATCCGTTGTTCGTATGCCGGGCGAATATCTGGTGGGGGAAAATTTCGGATTTTTTCCTGATCCGCACGATGGCAATAGGAGTATCTGGTGTATCCTGGGCCAGGGCAAAGAATCAAGGATAGGTTGGACAATCATGTCCAATTACAATTCCGATAACCCCAAGCCTTCAGTGATGAAGGTCGTGGTTAATAACATCCAGGCGAAAAAAGACCGGGAATGGTCTACTTTATATTACGGCGCGGAGATGTATTTTAACTTCACCACCGTAAAGCCGGATGACCTCAATTTTAACGGAGTGCCCTTTGAATTAGAGGATGTGTATATCCTCTATACAATGTTTTTTGAGATAAGGGCAGACAACATCTATTATTCCCAGGAGGATTTGAATATCCTGTGCGATATTGATAAAAACGGGGTATTCGAAGCGGCCGATCTTGACTGGGCCGTTAAAGTCTTTTTGGCGGCATCCCAGAAATTCGCGGGAAAAACGGTTCCTCTTTCCTGGGAAGAGCAACTTTTAAGCAAATATCCCGGCGAAGTTGAATCAGTAAGAGCTTTCATCGGAATGCTTAGAGAAAAAATGGGCATCCGAACGTCGGTTGGAGAATTGGCGCCAATGTCATTTTTTCTCGGTCAGAACTACCCCAACCCCTTCAACCCTTCCACGACAATTCCCTTCACTCTGGCGGAATCGAGAAACATAACACTCGGGGTCTACACGTTATCCGGCCAGAAGGTCGACACTATTGTCAACGCCTGGATGCCAGCCGGGTCTCATTCGGTCGTGTGGAAACCTAATTCGGCTGTTGCCAGCGGCGTATATTTCATACGTTTACAGGCAGGCCAACAGAGTTCAACCAAGCGGATTTTATTCACGAAGTAAGTGAACGGGCCGCCCGGGGATCTCCCTCTTTGTCATAATTGAAGAGGGAGATTTTTTTATATCAAAATTCCCCCAACCTCTGCCTGTTGCTAGGCGCTTCCCTTATCCGCCGCAGGAACGGGGCAGGCAAGGGGGTGAGGAGGATTGGGGGTAATTAAAATAGCCTTGGCGCTATCCAAGGCTATTTTAAATCGCAATATGATTTTTAGAAAAAAAGATAACCGAATAAACTTACCAAGAATCCGATTAAACTGCCGACTATTACTTGGGCTGGCGTATGCCCGATTTTTTCCAGAAGGCGAGGGTAGCTCTTATCAAGCATTTGGTCTTCGCCCAAATCTTTGACCAAAACATTAAGGGTTTGGCCATGCTGGCCCAGGTAGCGGCGAATGCCGGTGGCGTCGCGGATAACAATAACCGCCAAGAAGAAACTAACAGCGAAAAGGGGAGAGGAAAGCCCTAAATCCAAGAGAATAATCGTGGCCAGGGAAACGACAATGGCGCTATGGCCAGAGGGCATGCCGGCGTAGGCGAAAACATTTTTAAAGCTAAATTTTTCGCCGTTAGCCTTAAAGAAAAATTTTAAAGTTTGGGCAATCAGGCCGGAGAGGATGGGGAGGAGTAAGATATTATACATAATAAAATGAGATTCTTGGGATTCTTAAGATCTTTGCGATTCTTAGGAAAGCAAGAATTTATAATTTAAATATCAAGATTTTCCACCTTCTTGGCGTGTGTCTGGATAAAATGCTTGCGCGGGGCGACATCGTCGCCCATGAGCATATCAAAAATTTTATCAGCCGCGGCCGCGTCTTCAACGGTTACTTGTTTTATGATCCTTTGCTCGGGATTCATTGTTGTTTCCCAAAGCTGAACCGGGTTCATTTCTCCCAAACCTTTGTAGCGTTGGATAGTAATCCGGTTAGCGGTTTTTTTCTTTACCTCTTCTTTTTCTTCAATATTTTCGGCTTCTTCGTTTTCTTCAGCCTCTTTTTCCTCAACTTCTATCACTTCTCCGCCAAGATCTTTTACAATTCTTTCTTTTTCCTCGTCGCTGTAAGCGTATTTTATCGCTGTTCCTTTTTTAACTTGGTAAAGCGGAGGTTGGGCGATGTAGAGATTTCCGTTGGTGACCAGGGGGGCAAAATGCCTGAAAAAAAGGGTCAGAAGCAGAGTCCTGATATGGGCGCCGTCAACGTCGGCGTCAGTCATGATTATAACCCGGTGGTAGCGCAATTTTGCCAAATCAAATTGCTCGTCAATATTCGTGCCTAAGGCGATTACCAGATTTTTGATTTCATTATTGGCCAACATTTTATCCAGCCGGGCTCTTTCCACATTTAAAATTTTTCCCCTTAGCGGCAAAATCGCCTGAAATTTTCGGTCCCGGCCTTGTTTGGCAGAGCCTCCGGCCGAATCTCCCTCCACGATATACAGTTCACATTCTTCCGGATGGCGGCTTGAGCAGTCAGACAATTTTCCGGGCAGAGTCATGCCGTCCAAAGCTCCTTTTCGCAGGATTGAAGCGCGGGCCGTGCGGGCGGCAATGCGGGCCTGCGCGGACAGGACGCATTTGCCGATTATAGCTTCGGCTTCTTTCGGGTGCTCTTCCAAAAAAATCATAAAAGAGTCGCCGAAAACCTGCTCAACATAAGTTTTCATTTCCGCATTGCCTAATTTGCTCTTGGTTTGGCCTTCAAACTGCGGGTCGGTAAGTTTTACGCTCACGATCGCGGTTAAACCCTCCCTGACATCATCGCCGGTTAAATTTTCTTCCTTTTCTTTGAGGAGATTATGGTTGCGGGCGTAAGAGTTAAGGGTTCTGGTTAGAGCGGTTCTGAAGCCGACTAAGTGGGTTCCGCCTTCGGGATTGTTTATATTATTGGCAAAAGACATGACTGTTTCATTAAATTGGTCGTTGTATTGCAGGGCGACTTCAACTTTTGAATTGTTTATTTCTTTTTCCACGTAAAAAATTGTTTCATTTTTTACGGTTTCGCCGCGATTCAAGGCCTTTATGTAAGATTTAATTCCGCCTTCAAAATGGAATTTATAGTCCTTTTCCCGATGTCCTGACCGGCGGTCTGAAACTCGGATGGTAATGCCTTTGGTCAGGTAGGCTTGCTGGCGCAGGCGATCAAGAACCTTGCCCCAATTAAATTCCAATTCTGTAAAAATCGTTGTGTCCGGTTTAAAAGTTATGATGGTTCCGGTTTTCTTGCTCGCGCCGGCGGGCTTTACCTTTTTTAAAGGTTTGCCCCGTTTATACTCCTGAACCCAAATTTTTCCGTCCCTATGGACTTCGGCTTTCAAATATTCGCTCAAAGCGTTAACTACAGAAACGCCGACCCCATGAAGGCCGCCGGAAACCTTGTAGCCGCCGTTTTCGCCGAATTTTCCGCCGGCATGAAGTTTGGTCAGGACGGTTTCCAGGGCGGACAATCCCGTTGCTTTGTGCTTATCTACCGGAATGCCTCGGCCATTGTCGGATATCTCTACCATACTTTCCGATAACAAGGTGACGCCGATTTCCGTGGCAAAGCCGGCCATGGCCTCGTCAATGCCGTTGTCCACAACTTCCCAAATTAAATGATGCAATCCCGTGGCGGAAGTTGAGCCAATATACATACCCGGCCTTTTGCGCACCGGCTCCAGGCCTTCCAAAACCGTTATTTGTTCAGCGCCATAAGCGGATTTTGTTTCTTTTTTCTTTAAGATATTGTTTTTTGCCATAAAAAATATGCAGTTTGTTATTGGCTATTAAAAATTAGGAATTTTTAATTCCAAACCAATAATTTAAGTTATATTTCAATCAAAAATATCCCCAAAATAGGGCATGTTATTCTATTATTATTTTAGCAAAAAAACACGGGGTTGGCAAGGGATATTTTTTGCCTTTTTTTGTCAAAAATAGTAAGATAAGGTTTAGGTTGTATTTATAAAAAAATCCTTTGGTTTTTCCACGGGAAGCGTAGAGCTCGTTAAAATAAAAATTCAATTTAAATTTCCTGAAAATTAAACAAGGGGGAAAACAATGCCCAAGACGCGAAAAATGCGAATTTTTGTCTTATTGTTTTTGTTGTTCTTGCCAAAAGAACTCTTTGGACAAGATTTTTCTTTAAAAAAAGAAGAGATATTAATGCTCCAAACAGAGTTCGCCGAAAGAATCGGAAATAGGGCAGAGATTGATTCGGATTATCAGAATGAAATTATCCAGGACGCTTTGAGAAGATTTGCGGCGGCCGACATTAAGGAAAGCCAGTATTTTCTGTATGCGGACAGGAATTCCGAGCGCCAGTTGATTTTTGTCTGTTTTTTTGATTATGACAGCAAAGAAATTGTTGAGATCGGTAGAGAGAAAATTTCAACCGGAAATCCGCAAAGGAAAGGGGATTATTTTTTTACGCCTACCGGCATTTTCAAAAACACGGTTAAAAATTCCAGCTATAGGGCGTTGGGAACAAAAAATGAACAGGGCTGGCGCGGACTGGGAGAAAAGGGGAGCCGGGTTTGGGATTTCGGCTGGCAGAGAAGCTATAAAATTATTAATGGCGCGAAGATGTTTATTGATATCCGCCTTTTATTACACGCTACTGATCCGGATTTCGGGGAGCAGAGATTGGGGGAGCGAGATTCAAAGGGTTGCATAAGAATTTCCGGGAATTTGAACAGATTTCTAGACCATTTCGGAATCATTGATAAGGATTACGAGAAACAAAGGCACTGGTCTTTGGAAAAAAGCAGAAATCCGGTTTTTTATCAGGGGGAATACCTCTTGGTTGGAGATTCGGGAGAATTTGCAGAAAAAAATAAAGCTGGAGGGTAAAGGGGGAAAATTTAAAACAACCGTGCCTAATTTTTAGGCACGGTTTTAATTTAAAAAATCGTTTTTTTGTTATATTTATGGGGGAGTAATGTGCCCCCATTCTGGTTTTGAAACCTTGACTTCTTTGCCCCAAAAGAGTAAAAGATAGTTGGAGAGCTTTTCTCCAATAATAAGACTATAGCGAAAATTAATATAGTGAGTTCTTTTAAAAAAGAATATGGGACGCCCCAAGGAGGTGAGAAAGATGGGAAGGTACAAAGAGAAAGAAACGACAAGTTTTTCTGACAGTTTTCCTTTGCCCCCGCCATCTCTTTACTCTTTTGAGATTGAGGATACAAAAACGGGTAGAATTGGAAAGGGCTGGGGAAAGACGAAACAAGAAGCAAGAGATAATGCCTGGAAAGACCTTAAATACGGCGAAGAGCCAAAATACAAAAGCGGCGGCGGAGGCGGTGGAGGAATTTTTACCCCTATGCCGTTGTCTTTGCCGTTGCCTTTCGGGGGAACATTAGTATCTTTATTTTTTATTCTTTTGTTATTTTTTATGTTTCTCTTTTTTTTGGCCAAAGGTTGTGAATTTGTGTGCTCCCAGGCAGATAGGGGTATTAATATAATTTACCCCGCTTATGAAACGGGCGAAGAAGCGTTTTTAAGGCAAAAGCAAGAATGGGCTGGTTGGAAAAATTTTATTCAGGGTTCGGAAAAACGGTTCTCGCCATTTGGGAATTTTTTTGCAACGCCAGAGGGTAGAATTGTTTTTATTTCTCAAGTAAAAGATAGCTATGGAATCTGCCTTTTGGATCTTCAAAGCGAAAAGAAGGTTGAATTAGTAAAAACCGAAGATAAAATAAAATCTTATGACATCTCTTTGGACAGAAAAAAAGCGGTTTTTGTCGCTTTTCTGGGAGACAACCAGGAGATTTATTTGACCAATTTTGGCGGCGGAACAACTCGGTTGACTGAAACAACCGATGGATATGGCGGTTATGAGGATGTTGTTTGGTTATCCCCCGAGGCAATTTTAGCCACAAAAATACGTTTATACGAAAAGCTAATCTGGCAAATCAGCTTCTTGAATTTTATGCCGAAGGTATCAGCAAGATCTGACTTTAAAATACCCACCCGCGAGGAATACAATGATGATTGGAGGGAAAAAGCGACCCGAAGACACACAAGAAATTTTTTTAATTTCGTGAGCCCGACGGTATCCCCGGACGGAACAAAGATTGCCTATATTAAATACGATCTCCATGTCTTTCCGCACTCCAAAGTCAAAGGGGCGGGCTGTATTGTCGTGAAAGACTTGTGGAGTAATAAAGAGTCTGTTTATTCAGACATGAATGCCATCCGTTTAACCCCCCAGGCCTGGTCGCCAGATGGCAACAGAATTACTTTTTCGGCAGTTGACAGGGCGAAGAAAGAAAGAATAGGAGTATTGGAATTGCGTGGGACAACCCTGCCATTCGGAAGAGTAACCTGGCTTAGAGTTGCTGGTAATAATTCCGCCTGGTCGCCAGATGGCAGATGGATCGCTTTTGATAATGAAGGAGAAATATACGTTTTTGAAATCACTTCTGGCGAGGTAAAAGTTGTGCCCTATGATCCGGAGTTTATTCACATCGGGGGCAGGGCGAGGATTAGTTTCGGCAATGTCCTCAAAATTACCAAAGGCGAAAAACCTCTCTGGATTACCCGCGATTAAGCACTCGAAATTATCGGGTGCTTTTTTATTTTGAGGAAATTTTTAAAATTTAAACAACAGAACGCAGGAGGAGGGGGGGGCAAAAGAATTTTTTTGATTTTTTTTACGAAATATGCTATTATAATAAAAATAATGAAACAAATTTTATCACTCAAAACATATGGAATCAAGAAAAAAATTAATTTTATTATTCTTCATCCTCTCCCTAAGCTTAGTCATATTCGGGGCTAAGAAAGTTGAGGCGGCTTTCGGCCTTGACGCTAATTTCAGGCAAGTAAGGACAGCTGATAACCCGGCAGTTTACTATTTAGACCATGTTCGCGGGCTTAAAAAAGCCTATGTTAATGAAGCGGCCTTTTTAGCTTATGGCAATAAGTGGGAAGATGTAAAAATAGTGAGCCAAGCCGAGTTGGATAAATGGCCGGAAATGCAATTAGCCAAAGAAAAAGACAGTCCGGCCGTTTATTATATAAAAAATGGGAAAAAAACCCTGATTGAATCCGCCAGGGATTTTATTAATTTGGGTTTTAATTGGGGAGACATCGTGAATTTAAACAAAACCGATTTAGAGCAATACGCTTCTTCAACTTATGCGGAGGCGAAATTAATCATTTACAAATTAACCGATTACGAATTGGTAAAGACAAAGGCGAGCTCGGCGGTTTATTACATAAAAGAAAAACTTAAAACGCCGATTAAAACAGCTGCGGATTTTATCAAGCTCGGCTTTAAGTGGGACGACATTAACATTGTGGAGGAAGACGATTTGAGCGATTTGACAGAAGCCGGGTATGAGGAAACCGGGCTGGATGTTGGTTTGACTTCGGCGGAGGGCAGTTTGGTTGTTTTTCTGGATTCAAGCAGCCCCAAGGGCGGCGCCAATTTGCCTTTGGCCACCACCAACAATTTGCTGGCGATTTTCGCTTTGAAATCCGAAGCTGGCCAAGCCGAGGTGAGCCGCCTGGGATTTGACCTGAAAGGAATATTTTCTGAAAAAATTTTGGCCAATGTCTATTTGAGTCATGAAAATAAAATTGATCTGGGGATCACCCCGGCAATCAACGGCAAAAAAATCAGTTTTAATTTTGGCGACAACCCCTTGGTAATTAAGAAGGGCGGGGTAAAAAAGATTTATGTTTGGGTTGACTTGGCTGATTGCCCAACCTGCACGAGCCATGACTTGCAGATTACTATCAGCCAAGCTTCTGACATCGGTTTCGACGGAGAGATTGGAGGCGCCTTTCCAGTGGCGGCAGCCTCCTTTAATTTAGTCAATGCTTTGGACGTTCTGGGCCAGGCAAAAATAGAGGAGTTGGCGGTTGACGCCTCCGGCCGAGAGGCGATTATTGGCGAGCCCGAGCAAGCCATAGGAAAATTTAAAATCAGCGAAATTTCCGGCAATGAGGATATTTTAATTGATAACCTGGCGATTAAAATCCAAGGCACGGCTCTGCCCGGCAGTTTTTCCGGCTTGGTTTTAAAAAACGAGAAAAAAACAATTGTCGCCCGAGCCGATTCGGTCGCTGATGATCGGCAGGTTCTCTTTGAGTTTGATAATTATAAAATTAAAAAAAGTTCGGGGGAAATTTTTACCGTTTCAGCCAGCCTTAACGAAGGTGACGGCCGCAGCTTTGACCTCAAAGTGGTTAGAGCCAATATTACGGGTTCAAATAATAACTTCGGGCTTAAAATAAGCTATTTAAGCATAGAAGACAACGTAAATATCGTGAGAAAGAATCTTGGAGAGGCGGCCAAAAAACTGGAAGCCAATAAAAAA
>JAQTRU010000012.1 GCA_028711655.1 Patescibacteria group bacterium | reverse complement strand
CAGAATATCTGCCAGAATACGTGGCTGAATTTTCAGTAAGATTTAGCCACCCGGAAATCTTTGATTCTCCGCTAACCTATCTGCAAAAATCAATTAGCTCTGTTCCACTTGACTAGGTATACCCTAATCGCTATCCTTGACAAAAACTAAAAAATTTGTTAAAGTTTTTTATTAAAATTATTTCGCTCTTTTTTAATCGAATATAACCATGTAAGCGGAGGATAAGAGAATGAAAACGTTGTTCCTGACAACGGCCCTGTTTTTATTAATTCCCGCCGGTTATTGCCAAACCCAAGAGAATTTGGAGATTTTTGACGCCATGGGTGGCGGCAATTACTATCGGGAAACGGAAAAGGCCAACGAGGCCAGCGGCTATTATGTTTGGCTAAAGGCCAGATATCGGCCCTTCTGGCTGGTTGGCCGGAAAACAGAATTCGGTTTCGGAATTTTCGGCCAGGGAGAATATCCTTTCGGCTCATCAAACGGAGCCGACTACAAGAATCTCCAAGCTAGTGGCGGCCTTAATTTTTTCTTAAAGCGGACGGGCTTTATCGGCGATTTGGATGTAGGAGCCGGCCGGTTGCTTTGGGCAAAGGTCAATAAGGGTTTATATGAAAGCGAGCAGAAAGAGAACGTGTTTCTCTCTTCCCTTTATTTCGCTTTTGACAGCCGGCGGGTGGGAGGAAATTCGTCTTTGCCCAAGACCGCCTTTACCCTTTCTTTGTCGGTTCCCTTTGGCCGATCTTCAGAAAGGAGCTATGGCGGTCATGCGCTTTCTCCGATGGCCCACAACAACCGCCGGTGGGAAGTTTCTGTTTTACAGGAGATTGTTGATTTGCGCGGAAGCGGCTGGAGAATAACTCCGGGAATCGGCGGCAGTTATGGCCGAGAAAGCGACCCGCAGAAAAATTTCTATAAAGCGGGCCCAAGCCTTTCCTTTTACCGCAACCAAAATCTTTTCCGTTTGTCGGTAAATTACCAGGAACAGCTGGCCGGGAACAAAGACCGCTGGTACGCCAAAGTATTTTACTGGCGCCATCTTGAATAAGGAGGAAGTTGTGATAAATCACGGCAGAATCGTTTTGGCTTTTTTTCTTTTGGTTTTCGCAAGTTGCGCCGTAGCAGTCAAGATACCGCCTCCGGAAAAAATCCCGGCGGATTTTATCCTGTCAGACGTTGTCCTTTTCTATAACGGTTTTGAACAATCGCCGCTTGATTATTATGACGAGTGGCAGATCGTAGAGGACTGGGGCGACAGCGTTTACGTAAAAGAGGGGGCGCCTGAAGGCCGGACAACAATCGTCCAAGACGAGGATAAGAGCCGCGGAAAAGTTTTACGCGTGCTTTATCCGGGAGGAACCTTCGGCCCCAAAGAAAGCGGCGCCCAGTGGCTCCTGAAATTAGGCGCGCAGTACGAAGAGTTGTATTGCTCTTACTGGGTGAAGTTTCCTTACGGCTTTGAATTCGTCAAAGGCGGAAAATTGCCCGGTTTAGTCGGCGGCGAAGCCAATACCGGCGGTAAAAAGCCGAACGGCGAAGACGGCTGGAGCGCCCGTGTGATGTGGCAGAAGGACGGAGCTGTCCGGCAATATGTCTATCATGTTGGGCAGGCTGATTCTCTTTACGGCGATGGTCGGCCCTGGCAGGAGGAAGGGGAGAATTGTTTTTTCATCCCCGGTCAATGGCATCATCTTGAAACTTATATCAAGATGAATTCCCCGGGCCAAAGCAATGGCATTATTGCCTGCTGGTTTGACGGCCGGCTGGCAATGTACGAAGACGATTTCCGCTTCCGGGATATTGCCACGCTCGGCATTGATGCCTTTTTTTTCTCATCTTTTTTTGGGGGAGGGGATGAAAGCTGGGCCGCGGCCAAGAGGGAATATATATATTTTGACGATTTCGTCATTTCCCGGGTTCCGGTTCATGGTTTAACAAAGCAGCGAGAGGCAAGCAAATAACTTGCCTCTTTTTTTATGTTTATTTTTGGTGGATTTTGCCGCTACTTGACAAATTTTAAAAGAAATGCTAGAATAGTTTATTAACTAATTTTAACCAAAATTAGATAATTTATCAGCAAAAGCTATGGAATCTAACAATTTTTGGAATTTAATAAGGAAAAGAAAGCAAACGATTTTGTTTGTGGCTTTTTTATTTTTACTTATTTCTTTGGCTATTAGTTTTATTTCTCCATTGGAATATCGCGCCAGCGCCAAATTATTGATAACGCAGAACAATAATTTGGGTGACGCTTACAGCCTTTCCCGCTCTAACCAATTTTTGAGCAATGTTTTGGCGGAAGTGGTTTATTCCAGCTCGTTTTTGGAGCAGGCTTTGAGCGCCGGCTTTAATATTGACCGGACTATTTTTTCCGCCGACCAGAACAAAAACATGAAAAAGTGGCGCCAGTTGGTTTTAGCCAAATCGGTAAGCGATACCGGCATGCTTGTCATCAATACTTATCACGAAGATAAATACCAGGCGAGCCAGATTAACCAGGCCGTCGCTTATATCTTACAGACAAAAAACAACCTTTATCACGGCTTGGGCGACAAGGTTTCGGTAAAAGTTATTGACAGGACCAGCGTTTCCAAGTGGCCGGTCAAGCCGAATTTTATTTTGAACGCCGTTTTGGGGATTTTCTTCGGCTTAATTGCTGGCTTTTGTTTTGTTTATTTATACCCGGGCAAAGAATTAAAATCAAGAAAAAAAGAAGGGATAACTCTTCCCTTAAAGAAAAATTATCAGCCTTCGGCCGCTATTGGCAAACAGCCGCAAGCCGCCAATTTCCCCTGGGAAGAAAAAGAGAATTTTCCCGGGGAGAAAACGGAAGCGTCGGAAAAGGAATTGGAATTGCCGGTTGAAGAAGAGAAGGACATAGATTCTTTCTCGGGCGACATCAATAATTTATTTTAAAATTTTATGGAGAGAAAAAACAAGATAACGGTTTTGGTGCCGACTTATAATGTGGAAAATATTTTAAAACGCTGCCTTAAATCAGCCGATTGGGCGGACGAGATTTTGGTAGTGGATTCTTTCAGCAAAGACAGGACCTTGGCGATTGCCCGGAAAATGGGAGCAAAAATAATCCAGCACGAATATGTTTACAGCGCCAAACAAAAAAACTGGGCGATTCCCAGGGCGAAAAATAAATGGGTTTTATTGTTGGATAGCGACGAGGTTATAACCGCCGGACTGCGGGAGGAAATAAAAAAATTGCTGGAAAGCAAAGATTTGAATAACTACGACGGCTTTGGCATTGCCCGGCGCCATTATTTTTTGGGCCGGTTTTTGCGCTGGGGCGGGCGTTACCCCCTCTACAATGTAAGATTATTCAAAAAAACTTGCCGTTATGAAGACCGCGATGTCCACGCCCATATAATTTTACCCAAGAGCAAGGTGAAAAATTTAAAAGGCGACATTCTTCATTATAGCGATCCGAATTTAAGCCATTTTTTTGCCAAGTTTAACCGTTACACCACCTATCAGGCCGACTACATGCTGAAGTTTTCAGCCGAAAAGCATGAGATAGAATGGAAGAAATTTTTTACTTATTATATATATAGTAAGTCGGTTATAAAAGATTATTGGTATTTTCTGCCCTTGACCCCGTTTTTACGTTTTGTTTATATGTATTTTTTACGGTTTGGTTTTTTGGACGGCCGTTATGGATTTTTGATAGCGGTCCTTTACTCTTTTCAGGATTATGTGGCCAAAACCAAGTATCTTGAACTAAAAGGCAGAAAGCCGGTTTTTCGGTTCCTAATGCAGAATTTTGTTAAGACTTTGGTGGCTAAAACGGGCGAACAGCCGAAAATTATTGACCGTTTAGGAATTGCCGAAGTGAAAAAAATTTAAGAATATGCGATAAAAAACAAGGGCCCTACATTGCCCTTGTTTTTTTTAGGCCGAAAAGGCCGCCCAAAACCGACCAGAGTATAATCTGGGTGACCAGGCCGCGGGATGCGGATTCAAAGAAGCTGGCTAAAATTAAAGACAGAATTATCGTTAAAACCCCGTAAGCCAGAATTTTAAAATTTATTTCTATTTTTTGGCCGAAGACATTTATCTGTGTATTTTCGTTAGGCAGGCAAAGATAAGTTTTTCCGGCATAGTAAACAGCGCCGATGGTGTAGCTTAAGAAGAAAAGGATGCCTAGAGATCCCAACTCCAGTCCGTAAAGGAGAAAGTCATTATGGGGCAGGGAAGTGCCGCCGCGCCAGTTTTTCGCTCCCTCAATTACGATTTCCGAAGTGCCGACGCCATGGCCGAAAATCGGCTTCTTTATAATTTCCCCGAGCGAAACATGCCAGATGTTTTTTCTGGCTATCCAGGAATTGAAAAAAGATACTTCAAATATTTCCGTCACCCGCGACTTGATGCTTTCAAAAATGGCTGTGATGACAAAGGCCAGAGGCGTTAAAATTGCCAAAAGAATTAGGAGCCAACGGGCCATAACCGCAAAAATCAGAAAGGATAAAGCCAGGCAGGTCCAGGAAACGCGGGAATAAGTTAAAACTAGCATGATAGCAGTGGCAGCCGCGAAGAGAAAAAGAAAAAGATTATTTTTTAAGCTTTTATTTTTTTTCGCCAAGAAATAAGAAAGGGCAAGGCCGAGAATGACAAATAAGTATAAGCCGAATAAATTAGGATGGACAAACGGGCCGGCTAGCCTGCCCAAACTTGAATCCGGCTCAAAGAAATATTCTTTATTGGCTATTTGCGAGAAAGCGAGGATGGCCGGCATTAGGGCGGAAGCCAGGCAGGCAAAAATAATTTTAACTAGGCCTTGGTGGCTGGAAAAATAGCAATAAGCTATAATATAGATAGCTAAGGGGGCCAAAAAGTAAATTAAGCCGGAAAGGGAAGCGCCCAAGTCGGTTGACCAGGCCATTGAAATAATGAGATAAATCGCGTATAATAGAAAGATGGATTTTAAAGGCAGAGTTTTTATTTTCGTCCAATTTTCAAAAATCGCCACAATAGCGAGAAAGATTAGAAATAAAGAAATAATAGCCGTAAGGTTTACGGGCAGGTTATAGTTTTTTAAATAAGGAACAATTTTTGCCGGATTTAATTTAAAGTCGTTAAATTTCAAAGCTGTTGGCAGAATTATAATGAGAGCCAGGATCAGTTTTTCCATACTGAACAGCCCGGCAGTCAGAAGGATTACAAGAAATAAAGAAGCAACGACAAAAAACCAGTCATTGCTCCAATCTAAGCCGGGCAGAGCCAAAAGCAAAAAAGAGATAGTAAAAAGAAGCAGAATGAAGAATAATATTTTTGTCGTTTTTCCCATGGAATCTAACTTTTAAAATTTATGAAAATATTTATTGTCTGGGGTCGGGAAACCGAACTTAGCCGTTATCTGGCCCAAGGTTTGGGTGCGGAATTAAAGCAGGTTTATATAAAGAAATTGGGCAAGATTAATTTGCCGGCCTTGATTCGTTATTGCCTCCAAACCGTAAAAACATTGTTTATTTTGGGAAAGGGGAAGCCGGAAGCGGTGATTGTCCAGAATCCGCCGATTTTTTGCGCTTTGATTTGTTATTTTTATTGTACTATAGCCGGAGCCAAATTAGCAATAGACTCCCATACCGCGGCTTTCTTGGACAGGAAGTGGATTTTTTTCCATTGGCTTTTTAAATTTGTAGCCAAGGGGGCGGATTTAAATACCTGCCACAATTTTAAGAACTTGGCTGTCTTGAAAAAATGGGGGATTGCCCCGGCCATGGTAATCCAGTTTTACAATCCGGTTTATAAAGAAGAAAACCTTAAATTGGAAATGAAAGATAAAAAAATAACCGAACAGCTGGAAGAATCAAAACTGCCGATTATGATGGTTAATAGGTTTGCCAGCGACGATGACTGGTCAACCGTTCTGGCCGCGGCCAATCTCCTGCCGGAAGCCACTTTTTTTATCACCGGCAATCCGTCCGTTTCTTTAGAAAAAAGGCTTGCAAAGGACAAGCCGGACAATGCCTGCTTTACCGGTTATCTGACCCATGAAGAATTTATGAGGCTGATGTGGCGCTGCCGGGTTGTCCTTGCTTTTACTTTAAGGCCGGATACAGTCCTTTGGTCAATCCGGGAAATCATGGCTCTGGGCAAGCCGTTTGTCACGACCGATTCCGAAGTTTTAAGGCATTATTTCGGCGAGGCGGCTTTATTTACCAAATCTGCCCCAGAAGAGTTAAAAGAGAAAATTATGCTAGCTTTAAAAAATGAAAATCAGATTAAAGAAAAAATAAAATTTTTTTTAGAAAAAGACAAAAAGAGGTGGCAGAGAGAAATTTTTGTTGCCAATAAAATTTTGAATAATAAAAAATAAAAGTTAACCCGTTTTCCGTCCGGAAGCGCGGTTAGCTAAAAAAGTTATGATTATTCTCAAAGAGTATCTTTTTACTTTTGGCTGGGCCCTGGTCGGAGCTTTGTCCATGGCGATTTCCCTGGCGGTTATGCTAAAAGTATTCAGCTGGCTTACGCCGATTAACGAATGGGAGGAAATAAAAAAGGGCAATATTGGCGTGGCGATTATTATCGCTTCGGTTATTCTTAGCGCGGCGATTGTTATCGGCAACACCATTATTTAATAGAGCCTTAAAGTTCAAGGAGGCAAAATTAATAAGTAAATATGAAAAAAGTAGTATTAATTTTGCTATTTATATTGGTATCATTTTTAGGTTTAGCTTATTCAAGTGAAAAAGCGCAGGCTGGCTTTTTGGATTTCTTTTATAAAATCAGGGAAAAATTGACTATTTCCGGCAACCAGGTGTTTTTCGCCGGCGAGCCTGTGGTTTTGAGGGGCGTGGCGGTCGGCGATCCTTATTCGCGCCAAAATACTTACAGAAGAACAACCGGCGATTATATAACAATAGGCAGAGACTGGGGCGCCAATGTCGTGCGCCTTTCGGTTCATCCCAGCTACCAGAAAGACGAAAAGAGAGTGAAAAAAATTTTGTCCGACGAAGTGGCCGCCGCCAGGGACAATAATCTATTTGTCATTATTGACTATCACGTTATTGGTTTCCCCAACGGCTGGTATAAACCCTGGCCGGAAGGCGGGAAAGAGGGCCACTCTTATGACAGCAATTTCCGGACCGCCATGGATTTTTGGAAGTCCATAGCCGTAGAATACCGCGATGACCAGGGGATTATTTTTGAAATATGGAATGAGCCGGCGGATAAAAAAACAAGAACCTGGGCGGATATAAAACCCTATTGGGAGCGCCTTCGCGATTTAATCAGAAGCCAGGGCGCGGCCAATATAATTATCGCTCCGGGCGTTTATTGGACCTATGATTTAAGGGGAATAAAAGACAATCCCCTGGAAGGTAAAAATATCGGTTATGCCTGGCATACTTATCCTTTTTCCGGCCAATATTTAAATTGGTCCCAGGCCTTGGATAGCTTAAATAAATATTATCCGGTTTTCGTGACCGAGTGGGGATTCAGCGCCGATCCGGCGAAAAGGCATTACGCGAAAAAGGAAGATTACGCTTTGCCTTTTAAAGATTATCTGATCAGCGAAGGTCTGAATTTTACCGCTTGGTGCTGGCACAATCCCTGGGATCCGAGAATGTTTGAGGGCAATTGGCTGAATTTAACCCCTTACGGGGAATTTGTGAAAGATTTTCTTCTTAATGCCGAAGCAACGGAAAAATTTAACGAAGAAATAAACAATTTTTTGAAAAACGGGGCGGACGATAATTCCCGCCGTTTGGGAGAAGGGGAGAGGCGGGCCGTGGTTTATTCTTTCAGGATGGCTTTTTCCCGCAATCCGGAAACGGACCGGGATTTGGCTGATATTATAAAAATAGCTAACGGCCGCTGGCCGTCGCAAAGAAGCGAGGATGCGGAAAATTCAGCCAAAAATAATTTTAAAAAAATCTATAAGCGCGATCCGGATATGGGCAGTAAAAATGACGAAGCGGCGATAACGATTATGGCTTATGGCTTGCGGCAGAAGGCGGAAAACAGAAATTTATCCAGCGAGAAGCAGGGGATTGAAAATTTTAAAAACATTTTTGGCCGGTTGCCCCAGACAACTTCTGACTGGAATATTATGCAGGCCATTACTTATTCCGGCGCTGCCAGATAATTTTAAATAAAAAAGAACCCCGAAAAATCAATTTTCGGGGTTTTTGTATGGCGTTGTTGCTATTGTGTGTTGGTCTTTGCTTCCTGGATGTGGAGCATGACCTTCCATTTTTTTGTTGTTTCTTCGGACAGTCCTCTTTCCAGAAGGTCTACATAGTACTTGATAGCGACGGTAGTTAGCGGGCCAATTGAGTTATCAGCTCCGCCCGTATATACTTTGTCGCTGGTAGCATCCTTTTGGAAATTTCTGACCGCATCATCGCCGGTGTAGTGAAAATCGTCCTTGATAATTTTTAGCCATTTGTCGTTGGCTTTTTTTCTCGCGGCGATTTCGTTGGCTTTTTTCTGCCCTTGGATATAGGCCAATATATCTTTGACCTGTTGCGGCGTTAGGTCCAATTCCGTAGTAGACCGGCTGACTGGCGTCGGAGCTGCGGCTGGCGCCGGAGCAACCGCGGGTGAAGTAGTAACGGTAACCGTTTGAGTAGAGGTTTCGTCTTCCGGTTCTCCGATGGGACTTATATTTCCGGTTTCGTCTACCCCCCACAGCCAGTACCCTATGTTATCCTCATAGGGCACCCTACTCACAGGGTTCCTTGGAACCAACCCCATGACATAATCCCTTAACTCCTGTGGCACCATCTGTTCAGTGGCGCCATTATATAAGGGAATTTGTCTAACCCATTGCGTGCCGTTCCAGGTAAGCTTACCCGCAAACGACGGTGTAGGCTTCTGGACACTTGAACTTTTTGGGAAATAGATGATGTCCCTTATAGGAAAATTTGCTGTGCCTGTATTTTGCACAGCATTCTCCACCACCCTTGTCGTCGTTTGCGGCGTAGTGGTGGTGGTTGTGGTCTGAACCGCCGTGGCGGGCTGATCGATCCGCCTGACAACAGTTGGCGCGCCGCAGGCCTGGATGAACATGGTAGCCACGACAAGAATCATGGCCGCGAAGACGAACTTTGAGCTTTTCATAGCTCACTCCTTTGAATGAGGTGGTGTTTGGTGTTTACTATCCGGTTTTAAAATATTATAACTGGCTTCTCCGGTTTATTTCAAAGAGCGATTTGATATATTAAATTAGCATATCTCTTTTTATTTGTCAAGAGTTTGCAGGCCGTACCCTTGACTTTTTCCCTGTTTTTTGCTAAGATAAAACATTCTAAATATAAAGTTATTTACTATGAAAAATAAGGTAATTATTACATTTTTTTTGATAACCCTGATTATTTTCGGCAATGGGGCGTTTTTTGCTTCAAAAAGCTTGGCGGAAACAAACAAGGAATACAGGCGAGGGGAGATGTTTAGCATCGGCAGTAGAAATTATCTGGCGGCCAGCAACGGAGTTTTGGCTGAAATTTTGGAAATCACCCCGGCTGACAAGCTGATTAAAATAAGCGAAGTCTATAGCCAGGAAGGCGTGAACGATTTGTTTGTCTGGCAGGAAAACGGCAAAACTTTTTTAGCGGTTTTGACCGGGCAGTATTTGATTAAATATGATATCAGCAATCCGCTTTTCCCCAAGATTGAGGCCAAGCGGGACCTTTACCAGTGGCGCGGCAAAGGCAAATACAAAATCGGCTATATGCGCTCTTTGGCCGGCGCCGGGCAGTACCTTTTTACGGCCGGCAATGGCGGAGTAAGAGTTTTTGACAAAAACAGTTTAGCGGTTCTTGATAATAAAATTTTTACTTTGGAGCCGAGTTACGGGTTAGCGGCCAAAAGCAATATCCTGGCGGTTATTATCAAGGATAAGGGTTTTTATGACAAGGGATTAATTTTTAACATAGCCAGCGGCAGACTGATAAGCGAATACAAATTAAGCAATAAAGAAAACGTCCAAAGGCAGCCGGCGATTGACGATGCCGGCAATGTTTATTTTCCTTCGGATAACAGCTTGATAAAAATAGGCGCAAACCGCAAGGTTGCGAGCGAATATCATAATCCGGTCAAGGAAGGTCTTAATTTCAGTTATGCCGTTAAAGTTTTGGGAGATAAAATTTTTTATGTTAATGGTTTCGGCCTGACCAAGCTGGGCGATAATTTGATAAAAGAAAAGTTTTTCTTCTCCGCCCCTTCCAATGTTTACGGGCCGGATTCTTGGGCCGCGGGCGTGGCCATGGGCCGGGATGGCCGGGTGGCGATTTTTAATAAATCTTCGGTTCTGCTTTTGGGCGGGGAATTGAATCTGCTGGACCAATATATATACAAGCCTTTATCGGACGAGAAAGTTGAAATGGACTTGAAAATAGTTCTGGAAAAATTTTGGGCTTTTGCCGGAGAAAATTTGAATATAAAAATATCCGGCTTTTGGCCGAACGAAATAGTGGCGGTGAAATTAGGAGACAGGGAGCAGGCGGTCAGAGTCAATAATTATGGCGCCGCTTACCTGACAGTAATTGCTCTCGCAAAAAAAGGCGTGGCCCTTATTTCCGCTACCGGGCAGGATTCAAAATTAAATTACCAGACTAGTTTTATTATAAAATAAGAAGTTTCCGGAAGAGAAAATTGTTCTTCTACAATGAAATATCACAAGAGAAGGGGAATTGCCATGAAAAAGGCTATTCTTTCCATTGCCACTGGCTTGGTTTTATCAGCCAACGTTTTTGCCGCAGAAACTCCGCTTTATATTTTTACCGGCGCGGTTGCCTGCCTTGGCATTACTGACGGCTCGGTTCAGTATTCCAAGGTGCCGGTTGAGCCCGACACCGTCTTTGCCCAGGGCGAAGATGTTTTGGTTCTGGCCGAATTCAAGAATGTTGTGGGCAAACACCGGTTCCGGGTAAAGAAGTTTTTAGACGGGATTTCCTACGGCGAAGCAACGACCGGCTGGAAAAACGAGGAAGAGAAATGGGTTTGGGATTATTCTTACTTTGTCCCTTCCCAGCTTGAGGCTCGTCCCGGACGCTGGAAATTCGTTATTTACTTTGGGAAGAAGGACGGAACGTTTGTGGAAGTCGGGGAGGCCAATTTCAGAGTTAGGAGAGAAGACTCTCCCTACACTTTTACCGGCGCGGTTGCCTGCCTTGGCATTGCTGATGGCTCAGTTCAGTATTCCAAGGTACCGGTCGGGGCCGATTCGGTTTTTACAGCCGGCGATACCGTCTATGTTTTGGCCGAGATGACCAATGTCTATATTGATCACCAATTCGCAGTCGCGGTTTTTAGGAACGGCCAGTATTGGTCGGGATATACCAGCGACTGGAAAGAAGTCGGTTTCGGCTGGGACTATTCCTATTTTACACCCCGGCAGGAAAATATTCGCGCAGGGGCGTGGGAATTTGTCATCTATCTGAATAAGGAAGGGGTAAACTTTCAATTTCTCGCCAGAGTCAAATTCGTGGTGAACGAAGATGAGCCTACGGCGGTTAAAGAGGATGCGCTCATTCCTTTTTCTCTCAACCAGAATTATCCCAATCCGTTCGATCCCGCCACAGCCATCAGTTTCAATCTTGGCCAAGGCAACAACACTCGTCTAG
Source organism: Patescibacteria group bacterium (assembly GCA_028711655.1). Taxonomy (NCBI): domain Bacteria; species Patescibacteria group bacterium. The sequence goes on along the minus strand of JAQTRU010000012.1, from coordinate 13,129 downwards.
AGGTTTTTAATTCCTCGGGCCAGGGGGTTGCCACCTTGATTGACGGATATTTGGAGGCCGGTCATCATTCTGTCTCTTGGAATGCTGCCGGTTTGTCGGCCGGGATTTATTTTACCAGACTCCGGTCAGGTAATTTCACGGCCACAACAAAAATGACGCTGTTGAAATAAACGCGCCAAGCACATTTTAATAAAGCCCATACTTTTGCGAGTATGGGCCTTTTATTTACAAAAATAATTTTTAGAGCTATTCTGATATTATGATTCTTTATCTTGAAACAACCGGAGGCGACGAGATTGAAATTGCCTTGAAGAAGGGAAAAGGAGTTTTGGTTTCCAAAAAGTTTATGGCCCGCTATTCCCAAGCGGAGAAATTATTGCCGGCCATAGATAAAATACTAAGCAGTAAAAAAATTAAACTAAAAGATTTAAAAGAGATTGAGATAGCTAATGAAGGAAATGCGGACACAAGCTTTACCTCTTTGCGCATCGGCATAGCCACGGCTAATGCTTTGGGGTATGCCTTGGGCATTCCGGTCAGGGGGCTTCCTGAAAAGGTTAAGAGCAAAAGGTTTTCAGGGTTTGATGTTATAGAGCCGGTCTATAATAAAGAGCCCAACATCACCTTATAGTATTTTGAGATTATTATGATAATAAAAACACAAAAACACATGGCCTTCGGCCTTAAAACACTAAAGCACAAGTGTTTCGGTGTTTTTGTGTTTTAGTGTCTAAATTCGCAGTAAATTAACCTGAAAATTAGCGGAAATTGCCGGATTAAGTTAGCCATGTTGTTTAGACTGTGGATTAACTGTTGAAAAGTTGATAAGTAAGACTTTTATCAGGTTTTAAAAAAGAAAAATAATGTCTCCGCCTGTTGATAAGGCGGAGTTTTTATTTGTTTATTTTACTTATATTAGGAAAAAAGTTGAATTTGTTCTGCCGTTGACTTTAGGCAAAAAGTGGTGTATAATTAAAGTATAAAGGTGAAAAGTGGGGAATAGGGGTGAATGAATGTTATTTTTCGCTACCGCGAAAAAGCCCCGCTACGAATGGGGCACATCCGAATTATAATAATGTTATTTTTCGCTACCGCGAAAAAGCCCTACTGCGAATAGGGCGCATCCGAATTAAATTAATCCATAAGTTTTTTAAAAATAAAAACAAAAAACTAAATTGGTTGGCCAAGATACTAAGCGCCAACCGTAAAAACTCTGGCTTTGTCCAGAGCATGGGGATGGCCCTGCCCTGGGCCTATCGGGGCAATCTTTATTAAATTAAGGCAAAGAAGGGGTCTGATAAATTCTACCTTTTGGTAAGATTATCAGACTTCTCCTGGATCTTAAAATTAATAAATAATAATGAATAATTAAAAATGGAAAAGGGGATTGCCGGAGATGACAGAGAGAAATTCAAAAAAGAGTTTGCGCGAAGAATTCACAATTTTATTTTAGATTTAATTAAGTTTATTGATGGTTTAGACAAGAAAGATTCTACTTGCAAAATAATCGGCCAAAATCAATTGTTAAGGAGCGGTACCAGTATGGGCGGAAACTATTTTGAAGCCCAGGCGGCCAGTTCAATAAATGATTTTGTGAATTATTTTAGAATATCTTTAAAATCAGCCAATGAAACAAAATTTTGGTTAATTCTGTTGAGAGATGCGGGCAAGTGTGATAGAAATTTGGCTAATAATTTGTTAAAGGAGTTAACGGAAATATCAAGCATCTTAGCGAAAAGTATAAAAACGATAAAGTCTAAAAAATAATTATTCATTTTTAATTATCAATTATTCATTCTTAAAATGTTCATCGGCGAATACCAACACAGCCTGGATAGCAAAGGAAGACTCGCTGTCCCGGCTAAGTTCAGGGTTTTACTTAAAGGCGGAGCGGTTGTTACCAGGGGATTGGACAACTGCCTTTTTTTGTATCCCAAAAAACAATGGGAGGTTCTGGCAACTAAATTAGCTAACCTGCCAATCAGCCAGGCCAAGGCCCGGGCTTTTTCCCGTTTGATGCTGGCCGGCGCCATGGACGTTGAATTTGATAATCAGGGCCGGATTACTCTGCCGGGTTATTTAAGGAAGTTTGCCGGCCTGAAAAAAAAGTCAATCATCGCCGGGCTTTATGACCGTCTGGAAATTTGGGATGAGGCAATCTGGAATAAATATAAATCCGGAACGGAAAAACAAAGTAGCGATATCGCCGAAGCTTTGGGAGAATTAGGGGTTTAATATTAACACTTAACACTTAACACAAAAATAAAAACAAAGATATGACAAAAAGAATTCAGTGCCAAGACTTTGGCAATAACAATGGCAGCATCAAAATAAAGGTTATCCGGGCGCCCCTGGTTGACAGCCGTCAATTGCGAAGAATAATTTTTTCCCGAGCGCGGGCGTTAGTGTTATAAATCTAAATCGCATAACGCATAACGTGGAACTTGCCTACCGGCAGGCAGGCGCATAACGCATAACATTTAAATTGTTGAATCAGATGGAATATAAACATACGCCAGTAATGCTAAAGGAGGTTTTGGAGTATTTGAATCCGCAAACAGGACAATTTTTTATTGATTGCACTTTGGGCGGAGCCGGCTACACCATGGAAATCGCCAAGCGGGTGGGGGAGGCCGGAAAAGTATTGGCGATTGATCTTGACGAAGCGGCGGTAGAGAACGCCCGCCGATTAATTTCCGGAGAGAAATTGGATAATATAATTTTAGCAAATGAAAACTTCAAAAATTTATCAAAAATTATCAAGGAATATTTTAAAGAGGAACGTTCGGCTGGCCGGTTTAACGGGATTGTATTTGATTTGGGTTTATCATCAGCTCAACTCGAAGACCCACGCCGAGGATTTTCTTTCCAGCTGGCTGATGCGCCGTTAGACATGTCTTTTGGCCCCTTGGCCGGGCGGAAGACCGATGAAATAATAAACGGCTGGCCAAAGGCGGATTTGGAAAAAATTATCAGGGAATACGGCGAAGAGAGATTTGCCAAAAGGATCGCCGCGGCCATAATTAAGAGAAGAAGAGAAAAAAAAATCAGAACAATAGGCGAATTGACGGAAATTATCGCTGGCGCCGCGCCTAAAAGACATGTAAACGGCAAGATTCATCCGGCCACCCGCGTTTTTCAGGCTTTGCGCATCGCCACTAACGATGAATTGGAAAATTTGAAACAGGCCCTGCCCGCGGCGGTTAAATCGCTGGCCAAAGGAGGCCGATTGGCGATTGTTTCTTTCCATAGCTTGGAGGATAGGATAGTAAAGAGATTTTTCAAGGAAGAGGCCAGGGATTGCCTCTGCCCGCCAAGTTTTCCGGTCTGCCAATGCGGGCACAAAGCCGGCTTAAAAATAATCACTAAAAAAGCCGTAAAGCCCAGCGAAAAAGAAATTAAAAATAATCCGCGTTCCCGAAGCGCTCGCCTAAGGGTGGCGGAAAAACTTTAAAACTCTACAAATCTACAAATCTATTACAAATTTTACAAATAGTTATAAAAAATAGCTTTCTAGTATTCGTAAATTTGTATTCAATTTGTAATTTGTAATCAATAAAATGACAAACACAAAAACAAACATAAAAAATGAATTTTGCGAAAAATCGGTTCAAGAAAAAAAACAGAGAAAAATATTCAACTTGAAAAATTTAAACAAACTTTTGTTTATGCTTACTATTGCCGCCGGCGTTTGTTATTTGGCCGGGATCAATGATTTGACCGTTAAGGGTTTTAAATTGCAGGAAGAGAAAAGAAAAATTAATCTTCTCCGGGAAGAAAATGCGGTTTTGGGGTCAAAGGCAATCGCCATGGAGTCTTATAACAATCTGAGCGAGAGGGCCAAAGAATTAAAAATGGTCGCAGTCGGAGAAATTGATTACATAACAATCCAAAGCGGCATTGTGGCAAAAAAATAGCGAAAAAGTTAAAAACTCATCCGTCCCCTTTTTATGAGGTTATGGAGAAAACCAAAACAAAATATCGGCATTGCCCGCAATAATAATCGCCTTAATTTGATAATAGCGATTGTTTTTTTATTAGGCGGTTCGATTCTATACAAATTATACGGCTTGCAGGTGCGGGAATATGATTTGTATACGGCTATGGCCGGCAGCCAACACCAGGTTTATAGCGAATTGCAGCCGGAGCGAGGCAAGATTTTTTTAACTGACCGCAAACAGGGTTCGGGCCATGAAGAATTATATCCTTTCGCCGTTAACAAAGACTTCGCCCTGGTCTATGCCATCCCCAAGGAATTGGAAGAGCCGGAGGTATTGGCGGATAAATTATTTATTGTTTTTAAGCAGGAAGGGGTTGAGAAGGAAGTGGATGATTTATTAAAAAAAGAAGAGAAAGAAAAGCTTGACAACGAGCTTGCTTATGTCGCCAGCCTTAATTTGCCGGGAGAGGAGAGGGGCAAAAGGGAGGCGGAGGTAAGAACAAGATTGGAATCTTTGAAATCCGATGAAAAATACCGGGAGACTTTAGCCATTAGAAGGGAGGCGGAAATTAATTTGAGGAAAGAAAAAATCATAGGCGACTACCTGGTGATTTTAAAAAAGAAAGACGATCCCTACGAGCCTCTTGAAAAAAAAGTTGATGAAAAGACGTTAAAAAAATTATACAGCCTTCTTTTGAGCGGCGAGGAGAAAAAAATTGAAGAAGATAATTTTGAGATAAAAAATGGAGTTATTTTTGTTAATGATCAGGGAGGTGAAAACAGCAAAGCGAAAGAAGCGAAATTCACAGGGTTGGCCTATGCGATGAAGTCTTATCGTTCTTATCCGGAAAACAATATCGGTTCCCACGTTCTGGGATTTACCAGCTACGCCGAAGAAGAGCCAAGAGGAAAATATGGACTGGAAGGATTTTTTGACAAAGAACTTTTCGGCCAATACGGCTCAATCAAGGCCGAACGGGGAGCGGGGAAAGATTTGGTTATAGTAAATGACAGAGAGTATAAGAAGCCGGTTGACGGCAGTGATTTAGTTTTGACTATCAACCGTTCGGTTCAGTTCAGGGTTTGCCAAAAACTGAATGAAGCCGCGCTTCGGCACGGAGCGGACGGGGGAAGCGTTATTGTTATGGAGCCAGAAACCGGCGCCGTGATTGCCATGTGCTCTTATCCGGATTTTGACCCCAATAATTATGACAAAGTTAAAGACATAAGCGTTTTTAACAATCCGGCGATTTTTTCCCAATACGAACCCGGCTCGGTTTTCAAGCCCATCACCATGGCCGCTGCTTTGGACCAGGGAAAAGTTACCCCAGAAACCAGCTATAATGACGAGGGACAGGTTATGATTGTGGGCTGGCCCAAGCCCCTGAAAAATTCGGATTTTGACACTTTCGGCGGGCATGGCGAGGTTAATATGACCGAGGTTTTAGAAAATTCTTTGAATACCGGCGCGATTTTCGCCATGCAGCAGACAGGACCGGAAATTTTTGCTGATTATGTGAAAAAATTCGGTTTTGGCGAGAAAACCGGGATAGAATTATCCGGAGAAAGTTTGGGGGACATCAGAAATTTAACCGCTTCCAAGATAAAGCCGATTGACTCGGCTGTAGCTTCTTACGGGCAGGGCATGAGCGTTACTCCTTTGCAGCTAACCGCCGCCTACGCCGCGATTGCCAACGGCGGTATTTTGATGAAGCCTTATATTGTTAAAGAAATTAACCATCCGGACGGGACAAAGGAAATTACCCGGCCCGAAGAAGTCAGGAGAGTGATTTCTGAAAAAGCCGCCACTATTTTGGGCGGTATGCTGGTTAATGTGGTGGAGGAAGGGCATGGCCAAAGGGCCGGAGTTAAAGGTTATTATGTCGCCGGCAAGACCGGCACGGCCCAGGTGGCCAGGAAAGACGGCCGCGGCTATGAGACCGGCGCCCATATTGGTTCTTTTGCCGGATTTGCTCCGGCCGATGACCCGCAGTTTGCGATGCTGGTGCGGATTGACAATCCGCGCGATGTTTCCTGGGCCGAATCTTCGGCCGCGCCGTTATTTGGCGAAATTGCCGACTTTCTGCTACAATATTATCAGGTACCCAAAGTTAGAGAATAACGTTATTTATATATTTAAAAGTTTGGTTTTGTATTAGGGGAAAGATTTAATTTACCCAATAGAAATCCCAAGCACTAAATCCTAAATCCTAAATAATTTCCAAAATCTAAATTACCAAAATTCAAAAAATTTGTTTTGAAAATTTGGAATTTGGTAATTAGAATTTGTTTAGAGTTTAGGATTTAGAATTTAGGGTTTAATATTTATATGCGTAAATTAATCCAATTAAAATTAAAAATTTTGGCAAAGCTGATTTTAAAGAAATATAAGCCGAAAATTATCGGTATTACGGGCAGTGTGGGGAAAACCAGCGCGAAGGAGGCGGTTTATACCGTGCTAAAGACCAAATTTAATGTCCGGCGCAATATAAAGAATTATAATAATGAAATCGGCCTGCCTTTGACGATTATCGGCGCGGATTCGCCGGGGAAATCAATTTTCGGCTGGGCCGGAGTCTTTTTTAAGGCCCTTGGCTTGATTTTATTCAAAGACAAAAATTATCCGAAAATTTTAATTTTGGAAATGGGAGTGGACCGGCCGGGCGATATGAAATATTTAATGAAAATCGTTAATGTGGACATCGGCATAGTGACCTTAATCAGCCATTCTCACGAAGAATTTTTTGAGAATGTAAAGGAAATCCAGAAAGAAAAGAGTTTGCTTGTAGAAAATCTAAGGCCGGGCGGCTGGGCAATTTTAAATTTTGACAATGAACTCGCTCGCGAACTGGGAGCAAGAAGCAAAGTTAAGGTTCTTTCCTATGGCTTTAAAGAAGGCGCGATGTTAAGGGCGCGGGAATTGGTTTTCAGTTTTGAAAAATCAAAAGACATAAAGAATTTATTGGGCATAAGCTTTAAATTGACTTATAACGGCTCTTTTGTGCCGGTTCTTTTGCCGCGGGTAATCGGCTATAATTCCATTTATGCCGCTTTGGCTGCGGCCGCGGTCGGCATTACGATGGAAATGAATTTGGTGGAGATTTCCAGGGCGATGCGCGAATTTGATTCTCCGAATGGCCGGATGAATTTAGTCAACGGCATAAAGCATACTTTGATTATTGACGATACCTATAATTCCTCGCCGATCTCGGCAATGTCGGCCCTGGATATTGTCGCTAAAATTTCCCTTGCCAAGGGAGCCAGAAGGTTTGCGGTTTTGGGCGATATGCTGGAATTGGGCAGATACAGCGAAGAGGGCCACAGAGAAGTCGGCCGTTACGTCGTCAAATCCGGCGTAAACAAATTGATCGCGGTCGGAGAAAGGGCCCGGGATATTGCTAGGAGCGCCGAAAGCGCCGGAATGCGCAGAGATGACATTTTTCAATATACTGACGCGGCTGAAGCCGGCCGTTTTATTCAGCAAAGAATCCAGCAAGGGGATTTGATACTGGTCAAGGGCTCGCAAGGCATGCGCCTGGAAAAAATCGTTAAAGAAATTATGGCCGAACCAATGCGGGCGAAGGAGTTGTTAGTGAGGCAGGAAGAGGAATGGGGGAACGACAATTAACTATTAACAGTTAACAATTAACAAAATTAGGATAAAAAAACTACAGAGGATTTCTGTAGTTTTTATATTCGTATAATTTTTATATTGATATTTTCATTAAATCTTTGGCTAAAATGATTTTCTGTTGGCCTTTGATTTTTTCTTTCAAAGCGGGCAGATAAGCGTCTCGCAGGTGCGTGGCAATAGCTTTTTTTACTTCAGCTTCTTTAACAATTTGAGCGATCTGGTCAATGGTAAAATGGTTTGGCGTGGGATTAAGATAGCCGGCTTCAATTAAAAGTAAATCCGCATTTCTCGCTTTTTGCTTCAATTTTTTCGCGCTATGTTCGCCGCCAATATCACCGGTGTAAACAAATATTTTTTTCTGAAAATTGACCTTTATGCCGATTGATTGGTAGTAAGGAACGTGGGTAACTTCAAAAAGTTCTATTTTAATACCATCAATTGAAATTTTTCGCGTCCCTTCAAGAAATTTAAGGGGATAATGCTCTTCTGGCTCCACCCAAAAAACCTCCTTTAATTTTTCCCAACGTTTTTTAATGGATTTAGGCCCGATTATGGTAAGGTTTTTGTATTTCCCCCCAAACCTTCTTATGCCGTCAACCCAAAGGGCATGGACAAGAGGCAGGGCATCAGCGAAATGGTCAGTATGGAAATGGGAGATAAATAAAATATCAATTGAGTTTAGGTCTATACCCATTTCAACTAAACGGGCTAAAGAAGTGTGCCCGATATCCAAAAGGATTTTTCTCTCCCCAATTTCTAAGAGATAGCAGGATGGATGCCGTTTTTTTGTCGGCATCATGGCGCCGGAACCAACAATTGTTAATTTAAATTTTTTCATATATTAATTATATTTTTATTATATCACCGACTTATAAATTAGCAAATCCGCTTCCCTTGTTATTCTAAGAGTGCCCCCTTTCGGCAAAGGGGGTAAGGGGGATATTAAAACCATCAGTCCTTAAACCCTCTTTGATTCCCCCTTGATAGGTGGGGGAATTGAGCAAGTTCAGGGACTCGGTCGCCTCCGTGGCGACCGAGTCCCCAGACTTCTGGTCGCTTCAGCATGACAGAGACGAAAGATTCTCGCAATGACAAGGTGGTTTGCCCCTTTATTTTATCAATCAATTATGCTAAGGTAAAAGCAGAAATACCCAAAGGTTTTTTGTTATTTTATTATTTTATTTTTATATTACTTAGAATATGGAAATATTAATTTTGGGAGCCAAAGGCAATCTGGGCGGGCAATTGGTAAAAATTTTTAAAGCTGACGAAAAATACGAGGTTGTGGCTTGGGATAGGGAAGAAATAGACATAACGGATAAGGAGTTGGTTTTTAAAAAAATAAAAGAACTGAAGCCGGATATTATTATTAATGCGGCGGCTTATAACGCGGTTGATAGATGCGAAGAGGAAGAAGAATTTGCCCTGGCAAAAAAAATAAACGCCGAAGCCGTCGGTTATTTGGCCGAAGTTTGTTTGGAAACTGGCGCGGTTTTAGTCCATTATTCTTCGGATTATGTTTTTGCCGGTGATAAAAAGGAAGGCTACAGGGAAGACGATGAGCCGAACCCGATAAACAGATACGGCGAGACAAAGCTGGGAGGCGAAGAGGAAATTATAAGCAAAAGCGGGAAAGGGTTGAAATATTATTTAATCAGGACGTCAAAATTATTCGGTCCCAAAGCTCAAAGCGAAGGGGTCAAACCAAGTTTTTTTGACTTAATGCTTGATTTAGCTAAAAAGAAAAAAGAATTAGATGTGGTTGACGAGGAAGTGAGTTGTTTCACTTATACGCCTGATTTAGCCCGGGCCACCAAAAAACTGGCAGAAAGTGAAAAAGGCTATGGAGTTTATCACCTTACCAATATCGGCCGGGCAACTTGGTATGAGGCGGCCGTAGAATTATTTAAAATTTTAGGTAAAGAAATTAAATTGAATCCGGTAAGAGGGGATAAATTTCCGCGAGCGGCTAAGCGTCCAGCCTGTTCCGCTTTAATCAATACCAAGTTTGATATGCAGAGAACCTGGGAAGAGGCCCTGCGGGAGTATTTAAAGAAGAGTCCGTAAAGTCCGTAAAGTCTGAAAGTCATTTAATATTTTAAGGAGGGATATGAAAATAGATAAGTTTGAAGATATAATAGCTTGGCAAAAAGCAGGAACATTAACTCTAAATTTATATGACCAATTTAGAAATTGCCGGGACTTTTCTTTCAGGGATCAAATATGTAGGGCCGTTATTTCCATAATGAATAATATTGCTGAAGGATTTGAAAGGAATACCGATAAAGAATTAAGACATTTTTTATATATAGCCAAAGGTTCTTGCGCGGAAGTCCGATCAATGCTTTATTTAGCCTTTAAATTGAATTATATAACTGGTCAAGAGTTTAAAAGTAATTATACTTTAACAGTGGAAATTTCAAAGCTAATTTCCGGTTTTATAAAGACTTTAGACTTTTAGACCTTAGACTTTTAACTAGGTTATGCGCGGAATTATTTTATCCGGGGGTTCGGCCACGCGGCTTCGCCCCTGCACCAAAGTCACTTCAAAACAGCTTTTGCCGATTTATAACCGGCCCATGATTTATTATCCCTTGAATACCTTGCTTAAAGCCGGTATTAAGGAAATTTTGATTATTGTGGCGCCGGAGCGGGCCGGGGACTATCTTAATCTCTTGGGGAGCGGCCGGGAATTCGGGGCTAAATTTACTTATGAGATTCAGGATAAGCCGACCGGGTTGCCGGAAGCTTTTGTGATTGGGGAGAATTTTATTGACCAGGAGGATGTTTGCATGATTTTAGGGGATAATATTTTTGAAGATGATTTAAGCGGGGAAATAAAGGGTTTTAAAGGCGGAGGAAAAATTTTTGCTAAAGAAGTTCCGGATCCGGAAAGATTTGGCATTGTGGAATTTGATAAAGATCGGAAAGTGATTTCTATTGAAGAGAAGCCGAAAAACCCGAAAAGCAATTATTGCGTGACCGGACTTTATATTTATGACAAACGGGTAGTGGAAGCGGCGAAAAATTTAGCCCCCAGCGCTCGCGGGGAAACCGAGATTGTGGATTTGCATAATTGGTATTTAAAAAAGGGGGAATTAGAGGTGGCCGTAGTTAAAGGCGAGTGGATTGATGCCGGCACTTTTGACAGCCTGCTTCGCGCCCAGAATTTTGCCAAAGAAAAAATGCAGGGGAAAATGATAATTTAAAATGAATAATGAATAATGAATAATGAATAATGAAAGAGTCTTATATGGGCAAGAAGGAAATTATAAATAAGACAAAGAAATATGTGCGCCGTAAGTTGGGGAAAGAAGCGACAGGGCACGACTGGTGGCACGCTCTCAGGGTCTGGAAAACTGTTAAATATATTGCTAAAAAAGAAGGCGGGGATTTATTTACCGTAGAATTAGCGGCCCTTCTTCATGATATTGCGGATTGGAAATTTAATAAAGGGAAAATAGACGCGGGCGCAAGGTTAATCAGCGGTTTTCTTGGGAAATTAGAAGTTGACAAGGAAATTATAAAAAGCGTCTGCGAGATTACGAAGGATATATCTTTCAAAGGCGCCAAAGTGAAGTTAAAAATAAAAACCAAAGAGGGAAAAATCGTGCAAGACGCAGATCGGCTTGATGCCTTGGGCGCTATCGGGATTGCCAGAGCGTTTTCTTACGGCGGTTATGCGAAAAGAGAAATATACAATCCGAAAATTAAATTCAGATTGCATAAAAGTTTTAAGCAATATCAGCAGGGCGGGAAGACCTCAATAAATCATTTTTTTGAAAAACTGTTATTTTTGAAAAATTTAATGAATACTAAAACAGGTAAGAAATTGGCGGGTGAGCGTCATGAATTTTTAGAAAAATATTTAAAGCAATTTTTTAAAGAGTGGAATTTGAAATGAAATTAGCTATTGGTTTTATAACTTACGAGGAGCGCACGGCAAAGTACTTGCCGTATTTTTTGCCGTCTTTATTCAAGGCCTTGGAAGAAATTGATGATTATTTGATCTTCTGCTGGGATAACAGCGAAGTCAGCGAGAAGAATGTTGAGTTTATAGCCAAGACCTATCCCGCGATTGAAATTATAAAATCTGAAAAAAATATCGGGTTTGGCGCGGCTTACAACAAGATGATGAGTGAAGCCCGGAAGTTGGGCGCCGAATACTTTTTAGCCATCAATCCGGATACAATTTTAAAACAGGAAGCTATAAAAAAACTTGTTAAAGCCATGGACGAAGATAAGGATTTGGGTAGCGCCAGCCCCAAAGTTTTAAAATGGGATTTTGCAGGCAGTAGAGAAACAAATATAATTGACACTTGCGGGATTAAAATGAAAGCAGGTTTAAAGTTTATTGATTTGGGGCAAGGCGAAAAAGATAAGGGCCAATATGATAATCCGGAAATTTTAGGACCATCCGGCGCGGCCGGAATTTACCGGATGAGCGCTTTGGGAAAAGCGCTACCTCTTGATAAAGGGGGCGGGGGGAATTACCAGTATTTTGACGAACGAATGTTTATGTACAAAGAAGACTGCGATTTGGCTTATCGTCTGAATTTAGCCGGTTTTAAGGCCGGATTAGCGCCAGAAGCCATAATCTACCATGATCGGACCGTATCAATCGCTAAAAAGGAATTTTTGGCCTTTTTAAGGGGTAGGGGGAGCAGGAAAAGGCAGGAAAAGCAGTGGCCTTTTCTAAATCAGCATATAATTTTCTTAAAATATTGGCATTTTCAGGGATTTTTAAATAAAATAGTAATTATTTGGCGAATATTAGCGATGTTTATTTTTGCCTTGTTTTTTGAGCAGTACTTATTAGGGCAGTATGGAGAAATAAGTAGAAAGTGGAAAGTTATAAAGTCATAAAGTTTTTATTTGCTATACCGGATAGCAGGTGTTATAATATATTATATGGGTAAAACTCTAAACATAAAATATTGGAGGGTAAAAAATGAAAAATATGACTTTAACACCAGAACAATTCAACAAACTAGCGACCAAAGAGGATCTCAAAGAATTCTTAAAAAAAGAGGAATTTGAAGAAGCAAAAAGCGAAATATTAGGCGCGGTTGACGCGGTGATGCACAAACTCGACGATATTGAGCACGCTTTTGTTTCCAACCAAGCGGCGCATGACCGAATGTCAGAAACAATAACTAATCATGAAGTTAGAATAAAAAAATTAGAATTGAAGAATACATAATAAAAGACGAATTCACACGAATCACAAAAAAAACTAATCATCACGAATTATTAACGAATATTAACGAATCACGAATATGACGAATAATTCGTGTGAATTAGTTCTTAATTTGTTAAATTCGTCGTGTAAGTAACGAATATGATGAAGTCTTCCTAATCTTTATACAATTTTTTATAGTTTGCCATGCTAGACAACAGGTATTATAATATATCATATGTGTAAAACTAAGCCTAACCCCAAAATTTAGACAGTATGCTAAGATATAGATATTGGCATAATTAGTCTAAATCTATGGGTAATATCAAACGCAAGCATCCAACGCCATTTAAGGTTAAGGTCGCTCTGGAGCTAA